>CAMWWF010000378.1 GCA_947177885.1 uncultured Lachnospiraceae bacterium | reverse complement strand
ATTAAAATGTAATAGGGGTAAGTTGATTATATTCCATGTCGCAGTTTTTAGAGATAGAGGTGATAAGGTGCCGGACGATATAAAGCAGACACAGGAAGTTAAAGCAAAGCGTACCGCAAAAAACAGTGTATTTTTAGATCTTTTTCAGGATAAAAAGAATCTATTGAAACTGTATAAAGCATTGCATCCGGAGGATACAGACGCAACAGAGGAAACTCTGGATATCGTAACGATAGACAATGTTCTTACAGATAATCTATATAATGACTTAGGCATTATGGTAGGCAATAATAAATTGCTGCTACTTTTGGAAGCACAGTCATCATGGACGGTAAATATTTTAATCAGAATACTGTTATATTTAGCACAGAGCTACCATGAATATTTCGAGCGAACCAGCCAGAGCCTATATAGGAGCAGGAAAGTAAAAATACCAAGGCCTGAATTGTATGTGATTTTATCCCGATATCGGGATAATATCACTTATTCCGATATTTCTGTTATTCCGATGTTTCACCAGAGATTAGCCATGGCAGCATAAACACTAAGAGAAACATCGGAATAATTAATAGGCTATCTTAATCCGCAATAAGTCCGAACGGTATTATCATCTGTGTTGTCAGATGTTAGTGCCTGCTGTTTACACAGCGGGTGGTTGGCGTCCGTTGCCTTTTCTATGGCAGCACGCTTCATTTCTGTATCTGCATAGGCATAGATCAAAGTGGTTTCCATGTTTGAATGTCCCAGCCACTCTGATATAAGAGGAAGCGGAACACCTTTCCTGTACAGGTGAAGTGCACGGCTGTGGCGGAACATATGCGGGGTAACATTTTCTGGCACCTCATTACAGTTCTTCCGTGCCAGTGTCGCATATTTATCAATGAAACGGGCAACATTATCGTCTGACATGCGGCACTTACTGCCATGTATCTCCGTATAAAAAAGAGGTGTTGTGCTGTCAGACGCATCAAGACCGAAACGTTTGAGATAACTCTGGAAATGCTGTTTTGTCTTTTCCATTATGGGCACAGTGCGGATTTTTTTGCCTTTTCCCCGGATGAATACATATGGGGCGGTTCCTTTGACAACAACATCCGCCGGATGGAGTCCGAGCATTTCGCTGTCCCTTGCTCCGGTATCATAAAGCAGGATCATAAAAAACAGATCACGGTGCTGTTTCTTTCTGGCTGGCTCAGGCTGGCTAAGTATAGCCTCCAAAGCATTCTCGCTGAAATGGCCAACCGTAAGCCGCCTCTCTTTTTTTCGGAAAGGAACAGCCTGGATTTCGATATAGCAGTCATTCACCACGGGGTTGCGGGAACCGGAGTATTTCAGGAATGCCCGTATGGCGGAAAAACGCTGGTTCACCGTAGATGCCCCACAGTTGCGGGTGTCCGAGAGCCATTCAAGGAAATCCCCAACAGAGTCCTGTGTGACATCATCAAATGTAATACTGTAAAGTCTGCTTTTTTTACATTCCGCAAGGAAGGTGACAAACAGGTTCAAGGTTTCCCTGTAGGATTTCAGCGTATGGTCACTCGCATCTTTTTGTTTTGGCAGATAGACAGTAAGGTATTCCCGCAGCAGACGGAAAAACTCATTGTGCTCAGTCCTCATAATCCGGCACCTCCGGCATGCAGCCCCAGGCGGTAAGCCCGGTATCTGTAAGGTGTTCGGGGATAAGATGAATGTAGTAGGCTGTTGCACTCAGGGAGGCATGACCCATATACCCGCTCAGGTAAGGCAGCATTGCAGAAACACTCTTTCCTTCCCGGATCCATTTCCGGATCACATGGGTTGCAAAGTTATGGCGGAAATCGTATACGCGCGGCCATACGTTATTCGGGAAATCCATGCCTGCATGCTTCGCACAGGACCGGAACAGGTCTCCCTGCCACTCCGCAGTGGCCGGCAGGTTTTCCACTGTACGCCGGAAAAAATATTCCCTCTCCGGAAACTGGCAGGACATAATGGCATCATATTTCCGGCAAAGCCCGCAGAGGTCCCGAGACATAGGAACAAGCCGGTCTTTGTGTGCTTTGGAATCCGCTATGTACAGGCTCCCAGTCTGCAGATCCACATCCCTGCGGCGGAGAGCCACTGTTTCCTGGGGCCGCAGCCCGCAGCAGAAATGCATCCGGAATATAATAGGCGCAATCAACTCCCGTAGCTTTGAACGCCTGGATGGCGGAAGTGTGTCCGCACCCTGAAAAAAGCATTCCAGTTCTTCATCGCTATACAGGTACGGCATACTTGGCCTGGGCTTTCCGATCCATCCCCGGGGGATGGTATGTATCCTGATTCCGGAAGCGTCAAGGTAATCAAGCAGCCCTTTAAGGGCAATCATCCGGTTGATCCGGTTGTTTTCCGATTCGCCATCCCAAAGGCGTGACCATTCCAGGACGATTTCTTCTGAAACGTGATCTGCATCTGGAAAACGCCGGGCACAGAAACGGTCAAACTGTTTCATCCGGACACGGTACGATCTTTCGGAATAACCGATGGAACATTTAAACTGTATGTATTTTTCAATGTGTCCTGCAAAACTGCTAATATATGCTATTCTGTCCACTGGTACACCTCCGATCTCAGGGGTGCATAAGTGAAGTCCAGTGAGCATTCCCTCAGGATGTCCGGGGCAAGTGGGAGATACCGTTTCAGCACTTCACGGTCACGCTGCCCGAGTATCTGCGAGATCATCTGGGCATCTGCGGAAGATTCCATAAGCCATTTGCCCACAGTCCGCCGGAATGCGTGGAATGACTTCCCATCCCAGGCTTCCTTTTCAATCCCGCATGCATTGATATGGCGGTTGAAGATGCTCCTTACGCTGGAAATGTCATGGAGCTTCCTGTACGGCCTCAGTGTTGTAAGGAATACATAAGGCAGGGTGGACCGAGGCCTTCCGTTTTCAATGTAGTCATCAAGCGCATGCATGACATCCTGGTTGACCGGGAGGGCATTCATATGGCCTGTCTTATGTTGGACGAACACAATGGATCCCTCAGATCTCCGGATATTTTCAAATGTCAGGTTTGCGATATCTATCGCACGGATACCGGTGAAGGATGCAAGCAGAAGGATCGCGTAATCCCTCTTTCCCATGGCTGTGGAACGGTCTGGGACGTTAAGGAGCTCCCCGATATCATCGTTTTCAAAGGCCGGAAATATTTTTCTTCTGGTGGAAGATGTTTTATAGGATGCAATAGCTGAACCAGCAGATTCATATCCGTATCCTTTTAAAAAGGTGAGAAGTTTGCGCAGGAAATAGAGGACGCTGTCCATGCTGGAACTGTTCTCTGTGTACTTGAATTTCAGGAAACCGACAATCGTTTCTTCTGTTATTGTGTGCCTGTCGGCCAGGCCATTCTGATGAAGATAGTAGAAAAAGCTCCTTGCAATCGTACCGGCACATGGAATTACAACAGCACTTAACTTCAGGCTTTTCTTGAATTGGTCCACCAGCAGTTCTGAGGCATTATCAAGTTTATACTTGTACCTTTTCCCTGA
>CAMWWF010000377.1 GCA_947177885.1 uncultured Lachnospiraceae bacterium | reverse complement strand
GCCGGCTATGGGAAAAACAATGTGGATCAGAAATACATGGCAAATGCACAGGCGTGCTACAATTTGGGTGTGAGTGTACTCCTTTACTGGTTTTCTTATGCCCATACCACAGCCATGTCAGCGGCAGAGGCCGGGTATGCGGTCGCGCAGGCCGCGAAGTTCTGGACGTGCTGTCCCATTGCTTTTGACTTTGAGTATGACTCTGTCAATTATGCCAGGAAGAATGGCGTGAACATTACAAAACAGCTGGCTACGGATATGGCGATCACATTCCTGAAAGCTGTAAAGGCAGCAGGATATATCCCGGTCATCTACACAAACCGGGACTATATGAGGAACTACTTTGACCTGCAGAGGATCATGGCGGAGGTGGGAGAGGTATACATATGGTATGCAAGATATACATCCACACTTCCGGACAGCGAAGCTGAGGTGGCAGATATCTGGCAGTACACATCAACAGGCAGGATCGCGGGGGTATCCGGGAATGTGGACCTGAACCGGTTCTACACTGATTTTGACGGAAAGACCGACAAAGCGGACAGGGAAGAGAAGTGCAACATTAATATCCTGGACTTCCAGAGAGCGGCCAATGCGGACGGGTACCGGGATGCGGACGGAAATAGGCTTGTTGAGGATGGCATTGACGGATCCAGGACACAGTATGTCCGGAAGCAGATCGCACTTAAGGCGCAGGTTTCAGGGACAGGCTACGTAGTAGGATCCAGGGGGAACGTTGTAGAGTGGTGGCAGCGCCGCTGTAATGAGATCCTTGCCCATGACCAGGATGTAGATGGGCTGTATGGGAAAAATGCCAGATCGGAGACGATCGCACTGCAGAAGCGCCTGAACCTGACACAGGACGGAGTGGCGGGATATAACAGCATACAGGCGGTATTTTATAATTAACGAAAAAAGAGCGGCGGGGAATCCTGCCGCCTGCTCTTACGGTTCGTTTTCTTCGGGAGCTTTCTTTGCCTGCCGTGAACGGATCTTTTCCAACAACTGCTCACGGTTCTGCCGGTAATAGATCCTGTTGTACTCCCGCTGACGTTCGAGCATCATTTCCCTGTTGGCTTCCCACCATTTCTTTTTTAGTTCCCGATAGTGCTCTTTATTTTTTTCATAATATTCTTTCCGGGAGTGATACGTACCGTTCATTTTTTTGACGGCATTTGAAAGTGTTACTGCAAATGTACCGTGGAGTACCCCGTGCATATCGGCGAGCTGATATACGGTCAGATTCGGATAGCTTATCCTGGCTCTCAGAAATTCACGCTCCCGCCTGCTCAAACAGGAGAGGTCGGCATCGGCAAACTGTTGATAATCGATCCGCTTTTTGTCCGCCTGAGGACATGCGGGGGAACGTTTATGGCGGAATCTGCGGAAATTGGAGACGGAATCAGGGGAAGACCTGATGATCTCCACTTTTTCCGCACATGTGTTGATCTGGTTATAGACATTGCCTCTGCAGCATTCCCATTTGGAGGCTATGTCCGCAGGAGAGAGAGCCATTTTCAGGCAGTTGATCAGATCCAACTGATGTGCTGTAAAAAAAGTCTCTTCCTCTCCGGTAACGGAACACAGCAATCTCACATTTTTTTGAGTAGACTCATTTCGGTACATTCTTCCTCCTCATACGTAAATCTGCAATAAATGGCAGGGTGCTTTTGTCATATTTTGAAAAGCCCAAGAGACCTCGCAAACATCAGCCTGATATAGTCGGCACATTTCCTCTTGCCAGTCGCCCAGTCCTCTACGGTGCGGAGAGGGATGCAGAATTTCATGGCAAATGCGGACTGTGTAAGACCTGATGATGATATCATATCTCTGACGCTCATATGTGCCACGTCATGTATATTTCCCAGATCGCGGACAACTTCGTCCGCATCCGTGCCGATCTCGTCAAACCATTCAGGATAGCCGTATTCTGCGATATATAACTCCCTGTCAGGTTGCGCTAAAGCATCTTTCCATAATTTACAAAATAATCTGTCAGTCATTCTGACGTTCCCTCCTGTACTGTTCCCTTTTTTCTTCATATTTTTTTAAGTCCCTGTTATATCCTCTTTTGATGTCTGACATACATTGAGACAGTTTCTTCTGTTCGGCCCGGCAATGGGCAGAGCAGAGATTTGTTGCGGTATCGCTTGAAAAAGTACACAGGCAATAGGCACATATCTTTTGTACTTTTTTCCGCCGCTCCTGCTTTTTGACGTTCTGACCGGATGTTATGTGGTATGTTTTTTTATGCTCTCTTTGCCATTTCAGGACACCTTCCCTCTGGCAGGACTCGGAACAGTATTTCTGCCTTCCGGCATTAACAGTATACTGTTCCCCGCATATCACACAGTGGTCAATGCTTCCGATCGGGCGTATGGCCGGACGGTGTTTCTGACCTGATCCGGATATATGGGCACAGTCAGGACACCGTTTTGCCCTGGGGCCTCCCAAAAACTCCGTACCGCAATCCTGACAGATACGGGGCCTGACAACCGTATCTGTCTTTCTGGTCTTTGCACAGGTGGGACAGTAGTAATTATCTCTGCTCCCGTAAAAGGGATTGCCGCATGCCTGGCAAATTCTTTCAGTCCTTTTCATCGCGCCATGACCTCTGCTGCGTTGACTGCGTTTTCGACAGCCTTTTTGCCGGCCAGTCTGACAGCCGCCGTCCTGCTCATTAATTCACGTTCGCGGAAGTCATATTCTTCCGTGTGGAGCCATTCCTGTGCCTGCTCCTTTGTCTCAAAGGGGCCGTATACCACATGGTTCCATCTGCCAAAATCAAATTTGCTGCTTACCCCGTACCTTATGTTCCTGCTGATCGTGTCTGCCATTTCCGGATCCTCCTTAAATTTATTTATCAAAATGCCATGGCGAGGATTTTTTCTGCCATTTTAACCTGATAGGTAAGATTCCCGTTCAGGAACATTCTCCTGCTGATCAGATCGATGAATCCGTCACCCTTGCGGCTCCCGCCGTTGATGTAGACCCTGTCAAAGCTGCCCTTGGTCCATCTTTTGAGAGTGCGGGTGTATCCGTCAACGGTTATTTCCATCCCGTCTGTAAAGCTGACAGGTACCAGGCTGTTCTGGTATTCTGTTTTGGCCTCTTCCCAGGCCCTTTTTAAGCACTGAGCAAAGTTCAGGGAAGAGTAACCTTTCTTTATTTCCCATGCTCTTTTCATGATCTTTGATAAGTTGTACCTCTTCATATTCTTTATCTCCTTTGCTTTAGCTTATAATTATAATACCACGCAATGCGTGGTATGTCAATACGTTATTTTACTTTTTTAAACCATAAATAGGATTTGAGCACTTTATCAACTTACCTATTTATTCCTGAATTGGAGAAAATAGCGGAAGCTTTGGATACCGAGTTGAAGATATCGTTTATTGACAAGAAAACTGGGGAGCCTGTTATATAAAATCTGCTACCGATCAGAAATAATATACCTATAACGTTAACGTCTATATACCTACGGACCTCCCATGGCGGTAGCTCCCATTAATCAGGTGCACAGGGTG
>CAMWWF010000376.1 GCA_947177885.1 uncultured Lachnospiraceae bacterium | reverse complement strand
AGAGAGGCTTAACTGCCCCCTACTCGATACAGATATCTGCTTACAAAAATCTGACGGATACAAATGATGCAACTTTGATGTAATTTTGATGCAGATATGGTGTGTTCCTTTTATAAAATAGAACTGTCCGGAGGCGCCTGACATATGTTGCGGGGATCACCGGAGAACTGTCCGGGTCTTTGAACCGGGTCTGAAATATTGCCGGAAAGCGGAAAGGTATGGTGGTATATCATGCAGGGGGAACAAAAGAAGAAAAACAAGGGAATCATCATGGGAGCGGCGGTGGCAGCAGTGCTGGTCCTGCTGTTGGGAACGGGGGCGTGTATGCTGATGGGTTCGGCGGCTCCCAAAGGCTGCCGGGATTATATCATTCAGAAAGAGCAGTACTTTGTGGAGTATTCGGAACAATATGATTACTGGGATGTGATCACGGTGGAATATCCTGTTCTGTCGGGGATCCCGGAGGAGCAGGCGGAGACCGTGAATCGGCTCTTTTATGACACGGCAATGGATAAGGTGAATTACTGGCATCTTTTTCCCGATGACGAGGTGAAAGAGCTGCAGGAGGAATATCATATCTACAGCAGTGATGTGAGATGCGATGTCACCTTCCACAGCCAGTATCTGGTGAGTGCGGCTTTCAGCGAGACGTATGCGCCCATTTCACCGATGTATTATGTACATATGACCCGGCGAAGCGCCAATGTGAACCTGGTGACGGGAGAGGTCTATGAACTCCCGGATATCATTCGGATCGATGATGATTTTATGGCTCTCTGGTGTGAGCGGGCAAGCGGGGAATACGAGGATGTGATCCTGAATGATGAGGATACCGGAGAGACCTTTCGGCAATGGTTTCTGGGGGAATACGAGGAGTTGAAGGATTACTATTTTTTCCGGCCTTTTTTCTGTGTGACGGAGGAGGGCGAGTTTTTGGTGGGGATTTCCGTGGATCCCAATGTAAGAACAGTGGTCAATAATATGGCCATGGACACCAGCTTTGCTGTGCGGCTGACCGCACAGGAACTGGAGCCTTACCGGACGGAATCGGAATTCTGGAAATGGTATGAGCAGTCTCAGACCACGGGGGAGGTGCTTCCCTGTGAGGATCTGCAGGAAAATCTCTGGCTGGGGGAGGGGTCAAGTGTATGGGACTATTTGGGAAGATAGGTCTGGGTACCGTGACGGCGCTGGTTTTGCTGGCGGACTCCATGCCGGTATGCGCGGCCTCCTCTTTTTATGAGTCTTCTTATCAGATACCGGAGGAAGGCCTGGAGGATTATGTTGTGCTGGAGGAAGACCTGGGAGAATATGAGGTGTGTGAGGGGGACTGTCTGTGGAATATCGCGGAAAGTCTCACGGGAAGCGGCGAAAACTATCTGCAGCTGATGGAAATGAATCCGGAGGTGATCACGGATCCGGATCGGATCTATCCTCATACATTTCTGCAGGTCAGACGGAATGTGTATGTGAGAGAGCAGAGGGGAACAGCAGGGACACAGATGGAGGCGTTTCGTTTTGGAGCGCTGCCCGGATGTACGGTGGGATTCACACAGTCGGGAGATGCCAGCGCCAGCTTTGTTTTTACCGGGACGGATCATGCGCAGGTGGTCTGTCGCATCCGGGACAGGGAGCAGGGCAGTGCGGACAGGCTGTCAGACTGGGAGGAATGTCGGGAAAACATGGAGGAATACGCGGAAGAGCATTACGGGGATCAGATCACGGATCTGACTTTCCGACATTATCAGTCGGAGGATGGCCATGAGATCTATCTGCTTTCCTACGTCTATACGATCCAGGGAGAGACCTATGGTCTCAGGGGAATCCTGCCCGTTCATGTGAGTCATGGGATCTGTCAGACGGAACATATACAGGCGGAATTTGTGGGGCATCACACGAAGGAAGGCATGGAGGATGTGATCCGATATCTGGCGGCAGGATTTGAAGAACTGCCCGCCGCCGGTTCGGGAGCAGGCAGTGTGAACGATTATAACATAGTCATGGAGCCATCCGGGGATTGGGAGCTGTCCGGAATCTGCAATTCCTTTGGGTGGATCGAAGCGTACTATGACGGAATATTCCGTCAGGCGCTTCCTGTCGAGCCGGAGGAGAGGAGTGCGAAGGACAGGGTAATCAATTCTGGCGGAAAATGAGACATGTTACTGGCTTGTGCGGGATTTGCCTGAAGTATACAGTACCGTTGGGAGAACATCATCTTTGCAGGCTGATGATCCGGCCGGCAGTGTATGGGCGTATCCTGTTAAAGCCGGTTCCCGCGGGAAGGGGGAATATTGAGGAATGTACCGTGGGCACCGTGATAATCCCGCAGGGCAGTTCCGAAAATCCGGTCAAAATGCGGTTTCCCGGATTTTGTCCGGAATCCATTTCCGTACTTTCTGATAAAGCTCTGCCATGTCAAGGGGCTTGGACAAATAATCATCCATACCGGCACGAAGGTATTCTTCCCGCTGATCCTTACCCGTATTTCCGGTCAGGGCAATGACGGGAAGCTTTTTGTAATATGCTCCATCCAGTTTCCGCAGCGCTTCCACAGCTTCAATGCCGTTCATGACAGGCATCAGATGATCCATAAGGATCAGATCATAGGCCTTCTTTTGGATCATTTCCAGCGCCTGGCGGCCGTCGGAGGCAATGTCCGTCTGCAGCAGGAGCGGTTTCAGCATTTCCTCCGCCACCATGCAGTTGATCTCGTTGTCGTCAACGATCAGAACCCGTGCCTCGGGCGCCGTGAATTCTTTGAACTGCGGGTCTGGCTCCTGCGGATTATCCCTGTCGGGATTTCTCTTTTTATCTTCCGCCTGTTCTTTACGATTCTCGATCAGATTACAGAAATTATAGCAGTATAAGGGCTTATTCAGGGTAAGCATATCTTTCGGAAAATCATCTTCTGCCATGGGATTACGCAGTCCGCATACGACGGCATTCCATTCTTCCAGCCGCTGCTTTTGGGGGGCGGTCAGCAGACTATATTTATCAGTAAAGTAGTAGAAGGGCACTCCGGTCGGAGAATAGGACATGATGTCTTCCACATAGGTGAGGCCGTATCTTTCCGCCAGTGTCCGCAGCACGACAGAAACAGCACATCCATGGCACACCAGAGGCAGAGGAACGGCTTGATCCATTTATGTTTCTTTAACCCCAGATATGACCACAGGAACAGACCGAACATGAGATAAAAGACCACATTTCCGAAGTACTCCATTTTCAGGGAGATCAGAGCTCCCTCATGGGTTTTGGTCTGGAGCAGGAGCATGTAGCTTCCGTTGATGATCAGGCATCCCAGATTCGTAAGCAGCAGGTACATGGCGGCGGCGCAGCTGTTTCTCCGTGAAATGGGGAAAGAGTCATGTTTTCCATATATTGTAACAAAAAGTGGTATGGGATGTCCAGTGTATCAGCATTTGTATGAATATATAAAATGAAATCTAAGTTTAATGTTATATAAATTTTAGGTTGAATAAATCATGTTAATATGCTATTATACAGCTAAAGGAGGTTTACATGGATGGAAAA
>CAMWWF010000375.1 GCA_947177885.1 uncultured Lachnospiraceae bacterium | reverse complement strand
ACAGAAGATGGAATAAAGAATCTTATAGAAAAATATCAATATTCCGCATTGACCATTACTTTAACAGGCGATTATAAAGTGATTTACCGGCGTTTTCTGGAACGGGAAAGCAGCCCTGACAGGCACAGAGGTTATGTTGTGAATGACTGTTATCCGGAAAAGAAAGAGAGTGATCTGAAAACTCCAAATGCAAAAACTGTTTCTTATGAAAACTTTGCTCGTGGAATAGAACAAAGGGGCTTTGATGTTTTTTGCGTTGACGGCAGGCAGATCAAAGTTGACACAACAGATTTTTCAAAGGTTAATATGGAAGCATTATTTTCACAGATTGCGGCGTGGAAGGAGGAAATCCTGCATGATTGACGCGCATGCTCCGGGAAGCGGGAATTGAAATAGCAGAACTGATCTGCAAAGTCTAATCTGCAGAGTCTGAGATTTTTGACATATCATAAGAAAACTGTTATAATAATTTTAACGGAAATATCAACATTGTGTGTTGACGGCTTATTTCGGAGGGGGTATCGGCAATGAAGAAACAGTGTTTTCTGGGGTTAACAGTGTTATTGGCAATATCAGGGATATTTATTTATAAGAATGCAGATATTGCAAGATCAAATGGTTTGACTCCGGCGGAAACTGAGGAGATTTTGCGAGAATATCGTGAAGGGAATCCAAACGGTCTGACTTCGGAACAGATCAGAGAGGTATTAAAGGAATATGCCGAATCTAACCCGGGCAGCAGGACCAAAGAGGAGATTTATGATAGTCTCAGGGAGTACGTTGCATCCAATTACGGTCCGGGCACAGAATTTAGCATAGTATCCTATGGGCAATCAGGTGTTGGCTATATAAACCATGAGACGGGAGAAGTGATGGAATACGTTACGGATCCGGGTGATGAAAGATAGAATTCCATCAAAAGTAAATTAAAGTCAGTCCTGTGAAAGGGGCTGGCTTTTGTATTTTACAAACAATCCAAAACTTGCTTTTCAAGGAATACAAAGTAATATATAATGGGTTTGACGATAGCAACCGGATCATGACCATAAAGAATTATTGCGGGAGGCAGATGAAATGTGGATCACATACGCGTTTGGGTCCGCACTGTTCGCAGGTGTGACTTCCATCCTTGCCAAGTGCGGCATTAAGGAGACGGATTCCAATGTGGCTACGGCGGTCCGCACCATTGTAGTGCTGATCTTTTCATGGATCATGGTATTTCTGGTGGGAGCGCAGGGAGAGATTGTCACGGTAGAAGGACGGACATGGCTTTTTCTGATCCTGTCAGGACTTGCCACAGGGGCGTCGTGGCTGTGCTATTTCAGGGCTCTCCAGACAGGGGATGTGAACAAGGTCGTACCGATTGATAAATCCGGCACTGTTTTGACAATCATTCTTGCTTTTCTGTTCCTTCATGAGAGTGTCAGCCTGTTAAAGGCAGGCAGTGTGATTCTGATCGGTGTGGGAACTTATCTGATGATACAGAAGAAGGCAGCCCACAGGGAGAAGGGTGGCTGTGCGGAGCCGGGAAGAGTCAGCGCAGGCCAAAGAGAATCCGTCGCGAAGCCGGGAAGAGTCAATGCAATGCAAAAAGACATTCGCCCCGAACCGTTGTACGGCAGGAGATCATGGTTCCTTTACGCCTGTCTGTCCGCTGTCTTTGCCAGTCTCACCTCTATATTGGGAAAAGTCGGGATCAGCGGTCTGAATTCCAATCTGGGTACGGCAATTCGCACCGCAGTGGTTCTTGTGATGGCATGGGTGGTGGTATTTGTTACGAAAAAGCAGCACACGGTCAAAGAGATCCCGGGTCGGGAACTTCTTTTCATCTGTCTGTCAGGACTTGCCACAGGGGGATCCTGGCTGTGCTATTACAGGGCGCTTCAGGAGGGGCCTGCCAGTGTGGTGGTGCCTGTCGATAAGCTGAGTATTCTGGTGACGATAGCGTTTTCTTACCTTGTCTTTCATGAAAAATTATCAAAGAAGGCTTTTTGGGGATTGATGCTGATCGTGGCGGGAACAGTGCTGATGATCGCAGCAGACGGAATATTTGCGTGATCCTGCGGGGGAAGTTTCACTGGTATGCCGCTATTTGGCTTCATGTGAGGGCGCTACGCTCATGCGGCAATTTACAGATTGCGCTTGGTGTGCAGACACCCACGCGTATTCTGTGAATTGTTGCATGCCTGAACTGCTGCGGAATATTTCAGGATCCGATTATTTCATGGGAGGACATTCGGGCAAAGTTGACAAGGGTGAATAAAAATGCAGAAAAAGCATATTTATGCAGTATAAAATGAATAAATATTCATATTTTATAAAAAATATTGCATAAAGATAAAAATACAGTAGACATTTACACAAAAAGTGGTATGATAACAAAAGACACTATTTGGCAGGAAGAGAACAGATTTCGGGAGAAACTGTATGAGAGAGACCTGTTGTGAAAGCAGGGGCTCTTGTGCGCAATGCTTCAGAATGGAGGAAATGATGATAAAAGCAGGAATTATCGGAGCTACCGGTTATGCGGGAGGAGAACTTGTGCGTCTGCTGGCGAATCACAGAGAGGCACAGATCGTATGGTATGGCTCCAGAAGCTACATAGACAGGAAATACAGTGAAGTATATCAAAATATGTTCCGGATCGTGGAGGATATTTGTAAAGACGATAATCTGTCGGAACTGGCAGAACAGGTGGATGTCATTTTCACTGCCACGCCCCAGGGATTTCTGGCAGGGGTCTTGACGGAGGAGATTCTCTCCAAAGTAAAGGTGGTGGATCTGTCTGCGGATTATCGCATTAAGGATGTGGCTGTCTATGAGAAATGGTACGGCATAGAGCATAAGTCGCCACAGTTCATTCCGGAAGCCGTGTATGGCCTGTGTGAGATCAACAGGGAAAAGATCACGGAGAAAACCCGCTTGGTGGCCAATCCGGGATGTTATACCACCTGTTCCATACTGACCGCCTATCCCTTAGTGAAGGAAGGGCTGATCGATGCGGAAACGCTGATCGTGGATGCCAAGTCCGGTACTTCCGGTGCGGGAAGAGGGGCGAAGGTGCCGAACCTGTTCTGTGAGGTCAATGAAAATATGAAGGCTTACGGTGTTGCCGGCCACCGCCATACCCCGGAGATCGAGGAGCAGCTGGGCTATGCGGGGAACTGTCAGGTGACGATCAACTTTACTCCCCATCTGGTTCCCATGAACAGAGGCATTCTGGCTACGGAATATGCCACGCTTAAGAGAAAGCCTGACGGCACGCTTCCCACCTATGAGGAGGTCAGGGCGGTGTATGATAAATATTATGCTTCCGAGAAGTTTATCCGGGTTCTGGAGAAGGGTATCTGCCCCGAGACAAAGTGGGTGGAGGGCAGCAATTATGTGGATATCAATTTTGTTATTGACGAACGCACCGGCCGCATTATTATGATGGGCGCTCTGGATAATCTGGTAAAGGGTGCCGCGGGACAGGCTGTGCAGAACATGAATCTGCTGTTTGGGCTGAAAGAGAGCGAGGGACTGGAGCTGATTC
>CAMWWF010000374.1 GCA_947177885.1 uncultured Lachnospiraceae bacterium | reverse complement strand
GAAGCTGAACGGGGACAGGTGGCGGGTGAAATATTTGTGAAAGAAGAAGCGGGAGACATAAGTAGAGATGGAAAATGAGGGAAATAGGTATTGATTCACACATCCACAGGAGAAGGCTGACGGGCGCCTGGCGCGCAAGTAGGGGAAGAGGAACCTACTCTGCCCGATCGTTGAAAATGTAAGAGGTTACAATAGCGCGAAATAGATAAAAATTTAACTTATGCAAAAACTGTTGATACTATTGGATAAATATTGTAGAATAAGGAAAGTAAGTTTGTGTGAAAAGCACAACGAAATGTAAATGCTTACATAAAAATTTACAGAAGTATATGCAAGTATTGATCTGGGGGTTTATATCAATGTAACGATGCGGAGCTGATATTGAAAAATGCGAAGTGTTTCCCCGGCAGATGGCTTTTGAGCCATTCATCACACATTTGGGCTGATATGTCCGGTTTAGAGTGTGTTTGAAAAATGCTTTCCCCGAGGTGTGCGCAGCAGGCCTCGAAGTGGAGCGTGCAAACCGGAGGAATGATTTTTCAAATGCGCTCTGGTATCGTTACAAATGAATGAGGAAAAGAGGAGAAGAGTATGAGCCGACTGAAAATCGCAACACCCAATACGGCGCAGCTGACGGTAGAGCGTCTTTACAAGGACCTGGAACGACGCATCATTGCCAGCCCGCCCGGACTTTGTCCCGTGGATCTGCAGCTGTCTTTCTTAAAGCTGTGTCATGCCCAGACCTGCGGCAAGTGTACGCCCTGCCGTATCGGACTGGGACAGCTCCAGAATCTGCTGGAGGATGTGCTGGAGGGAAGAGCCAGTCTGAAAACGCTGGATCTGATCCGTGAGACTGCGGGTAATATCATGGATTCCGCCGACTGCGCCATCGGTTATGAGGCGGCGCACATGGTACTCACCGGCATGGAAGGCTTTATGGAGGACTACAAACATCATATTGAGCATGGAAAGTGTTCCTGCCATATCACCCAGCCCGTTCCCTGTGTGGCGTTGTGCCCCGCAGGTGTGGATATTCCCGGCTACATAGCTCTGGTGAGAGAGGGGAGATATGGGGATGCGGTGAAGCTGATCCGCAAGGACAATCCCTTCCCCACGGCGTGCGCCCTGATCTGCGAGCATCCCTGTGAGGCAAGATGCCGCCGTAATATGATCGACAGTTCCATCAATATCAGGGGCCTGAAGCGTATGGCGGTGGATAATGCCAGAGCCAACACCGTTCCCGTGCCGGAGAAGGCGGAGAGCACCGGCAAGAGGATCGCCATTGTGGGCGGCGGCCCCGGCGGACTTTCCGCGGCTTACTATCTGGAGCTCATGGGACATCATGCGGTGGTCTTCGAGGAGAAGAGTAAGCTGGGAGGCATGCTCCGCTACGGCATTCCCAGCTACCGTTTTCCCAGAGAGCGGCTTCAGGAGGATATCGATGTGATCCTTTCCACCGGCGTGGAGGTCAGGCTGAACACCAGGATCGGCAATGAGGAGGGGGAGATTCCCTTTGAAAAGCTGCGAGAAGAGTTCGACGCCGTACATGTGGCCATCGGCGCCCACACGGACAAGAAGATCGGTATTGAGGGCGAGGACTCCAAAGGCGTGATATCCGCGGTGGAGATGCTCCGCAATATCGGTGACGATAATATGCCTGATTTTAAGGACAAGACAGTGGTGGTGGTAGGCGGCGGCAACGTGGCCATGGACTGTACCCGTTCCGCCATCCGCCTGGGCGCTAAGAAGGTAGGCATTGCCTACCGGAGACGCCAGGTCGATATGACTGCCCTTCCCGAGGAAGTGGAGGGCGCCATCGCAGAGGGCGCGGAGCTTTACGCGCTGAAAGCGCCTCAAAAGATTGAGGCGGACGAGAACGGCAATGTGACGGCGCTCTGGGTGGAACCTCAGATCATCGGTCCCATTGACGCATGGGGCAGGGCACGGCCCATTCAGGCGGATGTGCCGCTGATGAGGATTCCCTGCGATATCGTGGTGGTGGCCATCGGTCAGGGTATTGAGACACGTCACTTCCAGGAAGCGGGGCTTTCCGTGAAGCGGGGAACCATTTCCGCCATGAGCGACAGCGAGGTAAAGGATGTGCCCGGCGTCTTTGCGGGGGGCGACTGTGTGACCGGACCGGCGACCGTGATCCGTGCCATCGCGTCCGGAAAGGTGGCCGCGGCAAATATTGACGAGTATCTGGGATATCATCATGTGATCCCCTGCGATGTGGAGATCCCGCCCGTGATCTATGAGGACAAGGAACCCTGCGGCAGGATCCAGCTTTCCGAGAAGGAAGCGGAACGCAGAAAGAAGAATTTCGATGCCTTCGAGTGCGGCATGACGGAGCAGGAAGCCTGTCAGGAAGCGGGACGCTGTCTGCGCTGCGACAGGTTTGGTTATGGAAGTCTGAAAGGAGGACGTGCGGCAATATGGTAAATCTTACAATAGATGGTCTTAATGTTTCCGTTCCCGAGGGAACAACCGTTATGAAAGCGGCGATGGAGCTTGGCATCGAGGTTCCCCACCTCTGCTTTCTGGAGGGAATCAATGAGATAAGCGCCTGCAAGGTCTGTGTGGTGGAAATGCAGGGTAAGGATAAACTGATCACCGCCTGCAACAGCCCTGTGGAGGAGGGCATGGTGATCTACACCAATTCTCCCAAGGTGCGCCGCGTGCGCCGGACCAATGTGGAGCTGGTGCTGTCCCAGCATGACTGTCACTGTGCCACCTGCGTGAGGAGCGGTAACTGTAATTTACAGAAGATTTCCAACGATCTGGGTATTCTGGAAGTTCCTTTTAAGGAGGAAGTGCCTGCGGCACCCTGGGATCATTCCTTCCCTCTGATCCGGGATTCCAGCAAGTGTATCAAATGTATGCGCTGTGTACAGATCTGTGATAAAGTGCAGGATATGCATGTGTGGGACGTGCAGAATACAGGCTCCCGCACTACGGTGGATGTAGCCCGCAATAAGAAGATAGATGCCTCCGACTGTACGCTCTGCGGACAATGTATCACTCACTGTCCTACCGGAGCTCTCCGGGAGAGAAATGATATACCCAAAGTATTCGATATGCTGGCAGATCCCGAGAAGATCACCGTGGTACAGGTGGCGCCCGCTGTCCGCACCGCATGGGGCGAGGAACTGGGGCTGACTCCGGAGGAATCCGGCGAGGGCAGGATGGTGGCGGCGTTAAAGCGTATCGGCTTTGATTATGTATTTGACACCAACTTTGCGGCGGATCTCACGATCATGGAGGAAGGGAATGAACTGCTGGAGCGTCTGGGCAATCCCGGCAAATACGCATGGCCCATGTTTACCTCCTGCTGTCCCGGATGGGTGAACTTTGTGTCCAAGAGATATCCCACTTACCTGCGGAACCTCTCCACGGCAAAGTCGCCTCAGCAGATGTTCGGCGCCATGGCGAAGACTTATTTTGCGGAGAAGAAGGGGATCGATCCCCACAATATCTGTTGTATCTCCATCATGCCCTGTGTATCCAAGAAGCGCGAGGCATCCCTTTCCTACATGAGAAG
>CAMWWF010000373.1 GCA_947177885.1 uncultured Lachnospiraceae bacterium | reverse complement strand
ACATGGAACTATGCGGACATCGGGTATTTCCGGGGAGGCGGTTATTCTTCCAGATTCCTGACCAATGCGGAGATGCCTGTTACCATGATAAGACTGAACCTTGTGAAGAATCTGGGGCCCATGCTGCAGATCGCGGAGGGCTGGACGGTGAAGCTTCCGGAGGAAGTATCGGATGTACTGTGGAAGAGAACGGATTATACATGGCCCTGCACATGGTTTGCACCCCGTGTGACCGGTGAGGGAGCGTTTAAGACGGCTTATGATGTGATGAACAACTGGGGAGCGAATCACGGAGCCATCACTTACGGACATATCGGAGCGGATCTGATCACATTATGCTCGATCCTCCGTATCCCGGTTGCGATGCACAATGTACCGGAAGAGAAAATATTCCGCCCGGCGGCATGGAATGCGTTCGGACAGGACAAGGAAGGGCAGGATTACCGGGCATGTCAGGCGTACGGCCCGCTGTATAAGACGATCAGGTAATAAAGTGTTCCGGTGTATGGAGGGGCCGGAAGTATTATGCAGTCCCAAAACCGGATCAGAAAGGAGACAATATGTTAAAGGGAATTCCGAAAATCTTGTCACCGGAGCTTTTAAAGGTGCTCTGTGAAATGGGGCACAGTGACCGTCTGGTGATTGCAGACGGCAATTTCCCGGCGGAATCAATGGGAAAGAATGCCGTTGTGGTGCGCTGTGACGGACACGGAGTACCGGAACTTTTGGACGCGATCCTGCAGGTATTTCCGCTGGATACCTATGTGGAGCATCCGGTCAATCTTATGAACGTGATGCCGGGTGATAATGTGGAAACGCCGATCTGGGATACTTATAAGGAGATCATTTCAAAATACGATGACAGAGGCGACAAGTGCGTAGGAGGCATTGAACGGTTTCAGTTCTACGAGGAGGCAAAGCAGTCTTATGCGATCCTTGCCACCGGAGAGAAAGCTGTATATGCGAATATTATGCTGCAAAAGGGTGTTGTGACTGATTTGTAAATCGTCAGTTGCATGCAACTGATTTCTGTGCTATGGTGTCACCGTAAAGCGCAGTGAGAGAAACATGTAAGTCCGGTTTCAATCTCACTGCGCTTTATTTTGTACATAGATTAGAAGAAGTAAAAACCAGTGAGAGCTATCAGAGCAATGTGGGATGCATGAATGAGATGATGCAGCGCTTCGCGGCGGAAAGTGAGCAGTTGAGGACAAATATGAATGATATTAAGATGGCGCTGACTGATGTTAAAACTGCGGTGAGCGAAAGCGCATTGGGAGTGACCAGCGTGACGGAAACGTCTGTAGGTCTGGCAGGTGATGTCAGCGATATCGGCGAGGAAGCGGGTTTCAATCTGGAGCTCGTCGGCAGATTGAATCAGGAAGTGGGAAAGTTTAAATTATGAGTATCTAAAAGATAAAATGATGATTGCAGGATTTATTATTGAACAGGAGTGTGGCGATTATCAGGGACATTTGATGAGCGAGATAACGAACAGGGCTGTTATTTGGGCAAGAAAGGTCAGATGACCCCAATAAAATGTAAATAGTTGTGTGTAGTGTGGCAGGTAGTCATGGCGGATTACCTGCCATTTGCAGATAAGGCACAGTCATTTCCGATAAAATGTTTGCAAGATCCGCCGGTTTATGTTATGATGTGTAAAAGCATATTTTCTTTGATGTAAATCAGTTTTATCTTTTATCATAAGTTTCAGAAAATCCATGCTTTGATTCCAATACTACAGATCACATAAGCAGGAGGACTGAAACTGTCCGCCTGCAATGGAGAGCCGTTTCCGTCGGGGAATGGCGTGTCAGGCAAGGGTGTTGGAACGCAGAACGAAAGAAGGAAGGAATCCGCGAAGGGGAAATCCGGTTGGCTAAATTGCTGCAGATTCTTTCCGCAGAAGGAAGAGAAGGTGATATCCGTCTCGCTATTTCTGACCGGATGTGCCGGGAAAAGTTATACCAGGAGATGCATTTATAGGGAGACAAAGGGGGAAACGTTGTTCTAAATCTGTATCAGAAGCTCCTAAGCAGACTACATGTGATCAGAAAGGAATCATTATCTGATGGAACTGACTTTTAGAAAAATAACGGAGTTTGAAAGAGGCATATTATATACACTTTTAAAGGATGCCTATTCTTTTGACGACCGAAATCAGAAAGCATTTAATGAAAACTGGCTTACATTTGACCGGTTCTTTTTTGATAATCCTCATATTGCCGAAAGCTGTGGTTTTATGACTGTGCTGGATGGCGAACCTATCGGACATATTTCATGGGATCCGCGAAGGCGTCCGGAGTATGTGCAGATAGGGCATAATTGCATTGCCGAAAAGTATAAGGGAAACGGATACGGAAAGCTTCAGCTGCAGGAGGCGATCAAACGGATCAAGGCATACCCGGGTCTGAAGAGGATCCTTGTGGAGACAAACAGTAACCTGATCGCACCTAAAAATTATGAAAGTGTGGGATTCCGTCTGCTTGACAGAAGGGCGAATCATATGGAGACGGCATTTTTGGGGGATTGTCTGGAATACGAGCTTCTTCTCTGAATATCATATAGATACAGAATGGATCAGCAAAGCATGTGGAATGAAAGATTTTCTATATGCTTTTTTACTGTTTCGTTTTTCTCGCAGTCGATTGACAAAAGGTGGTGTGAGAGTTATAGTAAGCAGAAAAAGTGGCTGAGGAACTGTTGAGCGGCGGAACAGGAGGGAATACATGCGTATTTTACAGGAAGAAGACAGAGAAGAAATTCTGCGGTATGTGAGGAAGGAGCCTGAGATGAATCTCTTTCTGATCGGCGATCTGGAGAATTTCGGGGTGGAAAATGAGACAGTCAATTTTTATCTCCATGAAGAGCGTGACCGGTGGGATTTTCTGATATTAAGGTTTCATCAGTTCTTTATTTTATACAGTCAATACGAGGATTATAATGCGGAAGAGGCGATCACTTTTCTGCGCGGACAGACCCCTGATTGTGTCAGCGGAAAGACTGCGCTTCTGGAGCGGATCGCTCCGGCTTTTCCCCAGTGGACTCTGGAGTCCACCTATATGAGCCGCTGTGACCAGGCGGAAGGTGATCCGGAACAGCCGGCGAACCTTGTGATCCGCAGGCTGGAAAAGGCGGATGTACCGGAAGCCATTGACCTGTTGTCTGATATAGAGGAATTCAGCAAGACATACAAGGAGGATGAGCGGGAAGAACAGATCGGCCGTATGGAGGATGAGATGGTGCAGGGCAGTAAGGCGGCCGTGGGAGGTTTCCTGAACGGACGAATGGTATCCACAGCTTCCACCAGTGCGGAAAATTCGGAGAGCGCCATGATCGTAGGGGTAGCTACCGCGAAAGAATTCAGAGGTAAGGGATATGCTTCCGCAGTGGTCTCGGCGCTGTGTCAGGACTGCTTTGTCCGGGGAAAGAAATATATCTGCCTGTTCTACAGCAATCCGGTGGCAGGAAAGATATACAACAGGATAGGATTTCAGGAGCTGGGGGAATATGGGATGCTGCGTTAGAGAGTGTTTTGAAAG
>CAMWWF010000372.1 GCA_947177885.1 uncultured Lachnospiraceae bacterium | reverse complement strand
CCGTATGCTGGCCGCAGGCAAATACTCGTTGGAGGAAATTGCAGATATGACAGAAATCTCCCTGGATGAGGTAAAGAAAATGAAAGCAGGACAGGGCGCATAAGGCTCAACCGTCATGCAGGGCCGGGAATCTTACAACGGGTTCCCGGCCTTGTTTTTGATTTTAATTGTGAACTTTCTGTAAACCCGATTACGCAGTTGTATAAGTCGTTTCAGGATTGACTCTTCTGAACTTTGTTCCATCCGTGCGGGGTGTGCCAAAAGCACTGAAATTGAATTTTCCGAACTTTTTTCCACCGGTATGGGATGCAATATATCATCATCTGCAAGTCTTCAAATACTCCATAAACCTGGTTTTATTCTCTGAAGCAGATGTATTGGGACGCCCCAAATCACTCCTGGAACCTATGGAGCACTTAATTTCTATAAAGCACAATTCCTTTCGGGCTTTTGCAGCGCTCAGCTCCTTATCTAATTCGTCATAAGTTTTCACGCACACTGCCCGGGGATAGCCGCAGGCCGCAGCCACAGCTGCCAGATCTGTTTTAGCTGCTGCAGTGGGCATTCCTCCCACAGTTTCATGAGCGCCGTTGTTTATTACAATATGTATCAGATTTCCTGGATTTGAGGAGCCGATAACCGCCATGGCTCCCATGTGCATCAATGCCGCTCCGTCGCCGTCAATACACCACACTTTTGTATCAGGCTTTTGGAGTGCAATTCCCAGGGCAATGGAGGAACTATGCCCCATAGATCCTACAGTGAGAAAGTCAAATTGATGTTTTTCCTTTTCGGCCTCCCGTATCTCAAACAGTTCCCGGCTGGCTTTCCCGGTGGTGGATACAACAGGGTCTCTCCCTGAAAAGTATGTTATGCGTCTGATAATTTCCTCTCTGTTCATTTCGTAAGAATTCCGATAGTCCGCATTCCCCTGATAGGAAAGCGCTCCCTTGCGGATAATAAACGCCACATCTTTTCCCCGGGATAAAAGCGTGCGAAAGCGCAGCATAGCCTCCTCCAGCTCCTTCTCTGCGGTATCCTTTCCCACAACAAAGCATTCTATTTCCATGTCCTGCAGCAATTGCAGCGTAACCTGACCCTGAAAAATATGCTGGGGTTCATCATGGACACCCGGTTCTCCCCTCCATCCGATGATAAAAACCATGGGAATTCCATATACTTTTTCATGCAACAGCGATGCCGCCGGATTAATGATATTCCCCTCTCCGCTGTTTTGCATATATACTACAGGAATCTTACCGGTTGCCAGATGATATCCTGCCGCCAGGGCAGTACAATTTCCCTCATTGGCGGCAATTACATGATGCAAAGGGTCGATTCCATACAGGTCCATCAGATAGTCGCAAATTTCTCTCAGCTGCGAGTCCGGAACGCCTGTGTAAAAATCCGCACCCACTATCTCCAATAATTTCTCTACGTTTATCATATTCTGCTCCTTGTCAAGAGTGTCCCTCCCGCAAAATCTCCCGATACAGTTGTTTTATCACCTCCAGGCTTAAAAACACCGGATTGTTCTTTAATCTCACCGGATTCACGGACCGGGTCAAATAGTCCAGTTCGGCAGCGTCGTTTACACAGGGCACGGGCATTTCCAACTTATCCAGTATCAGACTGAATTTCCGCGCTGCGGCTTCCGGACTGCTGCAGCCCATGGTCTTGCCCAGCCGGAAAAAAGTCTCCAGGACACAGGCTTCTTCCACAGTTTCAACACATCTGTCCGTATGCCCAATCATATACGGCCACAGCTTATCTACGCACAATGCAGCTGCATGTCCATGGGCAATGCCATACAGACCAGTCAGTTTATAGCACATTGCATGGCCTGCTGTAGTCTGAGTAATATTGATTGCCTTTCCAGCCAGATGCGCGGCATAAAGCATATTGGCATTACCCTCCCCGTCATTTTCCAGACAGGCATCCATATTGTCTAAAATAAGCCGTATTGCCTCTTCCGCATATTCCCGGCTCTCCGCCGTGGCATTGACGGACCAGCATGACTCAATCCCATGGCAAAGCGCATCCAGCATAGTGGCTTTTTTCTGATAAAGAGGCAGAGTCCTAAGCGCCTCCGCATCCATAAACACCGCAGAGGGAATGCAGCTTTCATGGGAAACGGATTGTTTTTCTCCCTGGTAATAGATTACGGCGTATCGAGTGGCCTCGCTTCCCGTTCCGGCTGTAGTCGGAATGGCAGCCAGCGGAATGGTATTGGGAACAATGGTCTGTTCCAGACAATTCCGGCTTAAGTCCATATGGGCATACAATTTAATGCATTTGGCCACATCCATGGCGCTTCCGCCGCCTACGGCAAATATAATATCACTTTGCTGCTCCTGAAATCTGCGGACCCCCTCAATCACCGATTCGTACTGAGGATTTGGCTTAAAATCTGTAAACCGGTATACTTCAATGCCCCGGCGGCTCTGAAGCTCCTGAAAATAGGAGCCTATATCCAAAAAGGAAATCGCCCCGTCGCACACCAGAAAAATACTTCGAACCTGCTTCTCCCGCAGATAATCATCTATTTTTCCGTAGTCTTTTCCGACTTTCCATAGCGCCTGTTCTGCCATAATCTCCTCCCTTTCCCATGCCCTTTCCCTATGGCCTCCGCCGACTTTCCACAGGGTCTTCCTCTTAATCCCATGCCCTTCCCTATAGTCTTCGCCGGTTACCCATAAGATCTTCGTCTTACTCCCCTGCAGCTGCCCTGACCCGGCACACATGCCTGTCCGTTCAATCCCCTGTTCCCGGTGCCTATTACTCCTCCGGAATCAATGTAATGATATCTTTAATTGACATACACAGTTCGTCACATTCCTTTGCCCTGTGATGCTCCAGTATGGTTCTGGCAGCGTTCTGCATCGCAGGAAAGCCTGTGCGTGTCAGCTGGTTGGCATAAATAACCACATTTATGCCTCTTTGTTTGAATTCCTGCTCCGTAACCGTGTTAAAAGAAGTGGGAACCACCACAACAGGAGTCACGCAATCCTGGCTGCGGAACTTTTCCGCAAACTCAAATATTTCCCCAGGGTCTTTTTTCCGGCTGTGTATCATAATCGCATCCGCTCCGGCCTGAACATAGGCCAAAGCCCTTCTCAAAGCATCCTCCATGCCCTTCTCCAGAATCAGACTTTCAATACGGGCGCATATCATAAAGTCTTTTGTCTTCTGCGCCCTTTTTCCCGCCTGAATCTTGGCACAGAAATTTTCAATCGTATCCTGCGTCTGGGATACCTCCGTTCCGAACAGGGAATTCTTTTTCAGACCGGTCTTGTCTTCAATAATCACCATGGACACTCCCATTCGTTCCAGAGTGCGCACCGTATATACAAAGTGTTCCGTCAACCCCCCCGTGTCGCCGTCAAAGATAATAGGTTTCGTAGTCACTTCCATAATATCGTCTATGGTTCTAAACCGGGAGGTCATGTCAACCAATTCAATATCCGGTTTTCCCTTGGAAGTGGAATCGCACAGTGAACTGATCCACATAGCGTCAAACTGATATGCTTCTCCGTTATGATATAC
>CAMWWF010000371.1 GCA_947177885.1 uncultured Lachnospiraceae bacterium | reverse complement strand
ACCCTGGACCGGAACAAGGGATTGGTGCTGACGGAATTCAGCCGCAATTAGTACCGGTACTCCGTCCGGTCATCGGGAACAGGGAGACGGGAAATTGGTTATATGAAGAAAAAGGTGTGGATTTTTTCGGCGGGTCTGCTGCTGAGTGCGGTGTTTTGCAGCTGCGCGGAAGGAGACCTTCTGGAAGAGGTGCCCAAAGATTATGCCATAGCCGCAGCGGAGGCCCCAAAGGAAAGAGGACAGAGAGAGACGACCGTTTCCGACGGCTCACCGGAGGAGCAGGAAGCCGTCTTTTCCTTTCTGGATGAGAGGGCTTCCGTGTATGCATACAACAGTCTGACCGATCTGGAACGGATCTGGTACCGCGATATGGAAGAGATACTGGGAACTTTCGGGGCGGAGAAGAAGCTCTCCAGAGCCTGTCTGGAGAGCGGCCTGGGCGAGTCGGATATCGACAGGATCTTCCAGTGTGTCCTGAACGATCATCCGGAGCTTTTCTATGTGGAAGGCTATTCCTATGTGAAATATACCCGGGGCGCAAAGATCACTTCCATTGTGTTTTCCGGCAGCTATACCATGGACTTTGACACGGCAGTGGAACGCAAGGCCGAAATCGAGGCTGCGGCGGACGAAATCCTTGCGCAGGTGGATGAGGATGCCTCCGATTACGATAAAGTAAAATATGTCTACGAGACACTGATACGGGATACGGAATATCAGCTGAATGCTCCGGACAACCAGAATATTTATTCTGTGTTCATCAATCACACCTCCGTCTGTCAGGGGTATGCCAAGGCTACCCAGTACCTGCTGGACAGGCTGGGGATCGATTGCAGCCTGGTGCTGGGAACTGTGGACACGGGAGAGGTACACGCATGGAATCTGGTGAAGATAGACGGCAGCTATTATTATGTGGATACCACGTGGGGGGACGCCTCTTACCAGGTTAACGGCGGTGGGGAGGAAACATCGGACTATTGTCTGCCGGAGATCAATTATGACTATCTCTGTGTCACTACCGCGGAACTGCTCCGGACCCACACCTTGAGCGATCAGCTTCCCATGCCCGTCTGCGATTCTACGGAGAACAATTATTATGTCCGGGAGGGAGCGCTGTTCATGGAGTATGACAGGGAGCAGATGAAGGAATTGTTCCGGAAGGCCCGGGAACAGGGAAGGAAGGATGTAACCGTAAAATGTACGGACATTGCGTGTTACCGGGAGCTCATTTCCGCGCTGATAGACGGTCAGGAAATTTTTGACTATTTATCGGAAAGCGGGGGGAGCGTGGCGTATGTCCAAAATGACAATCAGCTTTCCCTGACATTTTGGGTGACAAATGAGTAGGGAGTATGTTATACTACACAACAGGGGACTGTTCCCAAATGGCTCTTTTTACTTTCGGGCAGTTTCCAATGAAAAAGAAAGGCATGGTTATCGATATGGAAAAAGAAATAGATAAGAGTGCAGTCGTATTAAAGGCGGAAGAGAATACCGGCGTGGTGCAGATCGCTGACGATGTGGTGGCGATGATCGCTTCCCTGGCTACCACGGAGGTGGAAGGCGTCGGTGCCATGGCAGGGAATATCACCAACGAACTGATGAGCAAGGTGGGCATGAAAAAGCTGACAAAGGGCGTCAGAGTAAATGTGCAGAATGGAAATGTGACGGTGGATCTGGCATTGACCATGGAGTACGGCTATAATATCCCGGCTACCTGTCAGAAGGTTCAGAATAAGGTTAAGGCTGCCATTGAGAATATGACCGGTCTAACCTGTACGGACGTCAATATCCGTATTGCAGGTGTGAGGGTAAGATAAAAGTATTTTCAGTTAAAGGATAAAGATGCCAATGGGACGACATGAGCAGAGAGAACAGGTTTTTATGCTTCTATTTCGTGTGGAATTTCACGATTCCGAGGATATGCCCCGACAGGAGAGGCTGTTTTTGGAGAATAATGAGGCGGTAGTCCGGGAGAAGGACGCTGCCTATATTGAAGCAAGAGAGAAAGCCGTCCGTGGGAAGCTGGCGGAGATCGACAGGATCATTGACGAGAATACGGAAGGGTGGGATACCACCCGTATGGGGAAGGTGGAGCTCACCGTTCTCAGACTGGCAGTCTATGAGATGCTGTATGATGACGAGATTCCCGCCGGAGTGGCGATCAACGAGGCAGTGGAGATCGCAAAGAAATTCGGACAGGAGAATTCCGGAGGCTTTGTCAATGCGATCCTTGCAAAAATTATGAAGCTGGGTGATTAACATTCGGAGCGTATATACAGTCGGACAACTGAATTCCTACATTAAAAATATGTTCACACAGGATTATCTGCTGCAGAGACTCTTTGTAAAAGGAGAGGTGAGCAATTGCAAATATCATACATCGGGACATATTTATTTTTCGTTAAAGGACCCTAAGGGCACCATCAGCTGCGTTATGTTCGCAGGGAACCGGTCGGGTCTTTCTTTTCGTTTGGCGGATGGACAGCAGATCATTGTGGGCGGCACGGTGGATGTCTATGAGCGCGACGGAAAGTATCAGCTCTACGCCAGACAGATCCTGCTGGACGGCAACGGACAGCTCTATGAGAGATACGAGCAGCTGAAACGGGAGCTGGAGGAACTGGGCATGTTTGCACAGGAGTACAAGCAGCCTGTTCCGAAGTATATTAAAACATTGGGAGTGGTTACTGCGGACACCGGCGCCGCAGTCAGAGATATCATCCAGATCGCGCATCGCAGAAATCCCTATGTGCAGATCATTCTCTGTCCGGCCATTGTCCAGGGGGAGGCGGCGGTTCCCAGTATTGTGAACGGCATCCATGCTCTGGAGCGGATGGGCGTGGATGTGATGATCGTGGGCAGAGGCGGCGGTTCCATCGAAGACCTCTGGGCTTTTAATGAGCGCCAGGTGGCTCAGGCGGTGTTTGACTGTTCTGTTCCCATCATCTCCGCGGTGGGCCATGAGACGGATACCACTATTATTGATTTCGTATCCGACCTGCGCGCGCCTACGCCGTCGGCGGCAGCGGAGCTGGCAGTGGCGGATGTCCGGGATATCTTTCGGGAGCTTGCGGCCCTGCGGGATACTTTGGACAGGCTGATGAGCCGCAGGATAGAACAAAAGAGAATGCTTCTACATCAGACGGAGATGCGGTTGAAGCTGCTGGGCCCGGCCAACCGGATCCGGGAGCAGAAGATGTTGGCGCTGCAGACGGAGGAGCGGCTGCAGGAACGGATGCGGCGTATCCTGGAGAACAGGAAGCACAGACTGCTGATCTGTCTGGAGCGGCTGAAGGGACTTTCTCCTCTGGAGAAGCTGAGCAGCGGTTATGCTTATATGAAGAATGAAAACGGAGAAAACATTCGTTCCGTCTCACAGGTATCCGAGGGAGACTCTGTGGTGATACTGGTAAAGGACGGACAGATTGACGCCAGAGTCACAGGCACGAAGGACGAAAAGATTTTTTAGCATGTGTTTGCTCATAAAGGCGCTGTCAGAAACGGCAGGATGACCGGCAGGAGGCGGTTTGCGATGGGACAGGAACAGGAAAACTATAG
>CAMWWF010000370.1 GCA_947177885.1 uncultured Lachnospiraceae bacterium | reverse complement strand
GAGGCATATGGGTTATGTGCCGAAAAGAGAGCGCATTATATTATGGACAGGTACAGTGATTTTATGAATATTGACCGCACCTGTGCGGATGATCGCAACCGGGGGGACCGTGTCTGGGAGGAGCTGCTGGGAAAATTATCGGATGTCAGGGACAATTATGACAGGCTGAGCGGTAATGACGGCCCATATCATGTGGAAGTGTTTCCGTATCATTATTTCGAACCGGAGAGGATCCTGTTGGAAAAGGCGGATCCGGATGATAAAGAAGAACAGATTTCTGCGGACACGGAAGCGATACTGATCGAATTGAGCATATAAGGGAGAAAAGGATGTTTATACCGGAAAATATCAGAAAGATGGTAGCGGATGAAAGCTATGACACAGATGAGATCGGAATGTCAGACTCCTCTGTTCTGATCTATGAGGATAAGATTCTGAAGGTGCAGGAGTTGAATGAGGAATCAGGGAACGAATACCGTATGATGCTGTATTTACAGGGGAAACTCCCGGTACCCCGGGTATATGCCTGTGAGACAGTGGACGGAATGTCCTGGCTGC
Source organism: uncultured Lachnospiraceae bacterium (assembly GCA_947177885.1). Next base: position 3,010 of record CAMWWF010000370.1, on the reverse strand, counting down.
TGATGAGCAAATGCCGGGGGCAGATGGCATGTGATCCTGAATATATGATGAATCCTGCGATGCAGTGCAGGATGCTTGCGGAGGGGCTGAAAAGATTATGGAGCACAGACATTTCAGACTGTCCTTCCGATCAGAGACTGCCCCATAAGCTGGAACAGGCAAAGTTCAATATAGAGCACGGTCTGGTGGATCTGGATAATGTGGAACCGGATACCTTCGGGGAAAAGGGATTTAAGGATCCGGCCGCATTGCTGCAGTGGCTTTATGATAACATGCCCGGGGAGGAGCCGGTTCTGTCCCATGGAGATTACTGCCTCCCCAATGTATTTGGGGTGGGCGGTAAAGTGACAGGCTATATCGATCTGGGCAAAACGGGCATAGCCGATAAGTGGTGCGATATAGCCATCTGTTATCGCAGCCTGTCCCACAATTACAGTGGAAGATATCATGGAAGCACATACTCACACTATGATGATACGCTTTTGTTCCGTGAATTGGGATTGGAACCTGACTGGGAGAAGATACGTTACTATATTCTGTTGGATGAGCTGTTTTAGAGCGTGTTTCAAACACGCTCTGATCCTGCATTGCAGATCCGGCAGGTCATTAGGAAGAACGGAATCCGGACGTACACTGATATTTGCAGATTGTTATCGCAGCCCGTCCCACAGACTTAACTGCGTGGCAGTCTGCTTTTGTTCAAAGCGGTGCAGATATTCAAATATCTGATCATTGTTGTGTAGGATTCCGTTTTCTCCGCATCTCTGATGGAATAACCGCATCAGCATGTTGTTGTTCGGGCTGTCGATCACATATTGATTGCCGTAAGTCCGTATATATTTCTCCTTTAAATGGGGAAACAGCCTGTCCAGCTGCTTATAAAAATATTCCCTGTTTCCGTCCCGCAGTGTCAGTCCCATGCCGAAACAGATGATGCCGTATACCTTTGCCTCTATGCACATGTCCAGAATACCGGAAATGTTGTCCTCGGTATCATTGATGAACGGCAGGATGGGGGAGAGCCATACCACGGTGGGAATACCCGCGTCACGCAGCTTTTTCAGGACTTGAAAACGCGTTTTGGTGGTACATACATTCGGCTCAAGCTTTCGGCATAAATCCCCGTCACAGGTGGTCAGGGTCATCTGTACCACACACTTCGTGCTGTTATTGATCTCCTGCAGGAGCTCCAGATCTCTTAAGATCCTGTCTGACTTTGTGATCACGGTAAAACCGAAACCATATTGACGGATCAGGGACAACGCTTTTCTGACATATTCGATCTCCATTTCCAGAGGGATATAGGGGTCTGTCATGGAGCCCGTGCCGATCATACATTTCTGACGTTTGCGCCTGAGAGCGTTCTCCAACAGCTCGATGGCGTTTTCCTTGACTTCTATATCTTCAAAGGCGTGCTCCATATGGTAGCATCTGCTTCTGGAATCGCAGTAGATGCATCCGTGGGAGCAGCCGCGGTACAGATTCATTCCGTTCTTTGGGGATAAGATCCCCTTTGCTTTTACATAGTGCATTTTGCTTCCTCTCAATATGCATACGGGCAGATTTGTTATCGGCTCCGACCTCTTCCGCGCGGCCTCTCACAGCCGGGGAGCGCTGCGGTTTTATTCCCGCGGCAATGAGCCAAGTGGGCCTGCCTGTACATTGCGACACTTTGTCTTTTGCATATTCCCCGAACAGACCGGACTGTGAAGTCCCGGCAGGGGAGTCTCTGCCGCTTTACCTGTAACTGATTATAACACAATATGAGCAGGACATGAAGCGCGGATAAGCTTTTCCCGATAAGATGCATGGCAAACAAATATCATAAAACACTGCGCGGACTGCAAAGTGAAAGTTGTGATTTTGTGAAAAATAGATTATAATGAATCCCGAGACAGCTGCCCGGCGTGAGTCTATGGAATTGCTGTCAGGGGATTTCCGGACGACCGGTGCGGCGCTGTCAGAACAGATTGGGACTTCAAAGAAAAACGGGAAAGCCGATCTTAAGAAGATGAAAGAACCGGACGATCCCGCAACAGACAGCACTCATATAAGAAAGAAGCGAGATGCACAAATGGAGAAATGGTATGTGGCGGCCAAGAAGGCCGATTTTGATAAATGGGCGGCGGAGTTCGGCATCAGTCCTGTGGTGGCAAGGATCCTGCGCAACCGCGACCTGACGGAGAGCGAAGACATACGAAAATTTTTATACGGCACATTGGAGAACTGTTATTCCCCATGGCTTTTAAAGGATATGGATAAAGCGGTGGAACTGCTGTTGAGGGCAATAGCGGAGCAGACGGCGATCCGTGTCATCGGAGACTATGACGTGGACGGTATCTGTTCCTCCTACATACTGACGAAGGGACTGCAGGTTCTGGGAGCAAGGGTGGACACTGCCATTCCCCACCGTATCCACGACGGTTACGGTCTGAACGATAATCTGATCGAGGAGGCAAAGAGGGATTCCGTCGGCATGATCCTCACCTGTGACAACGGAATCGCGGCGGCACCGCAGATAGAGCTTGCCGATTCCTACGGCATACAGGTCATTGTCACCGACCACCATGAGGTTCCTTTTGCGAAAAGGATTGATGCGGAGGGCAGGGAGAGCCGCACTGAGCTGCTCCCGCCGGCACTTGCGGTGATCGATCCCAAGAGGGAGGAATGTTCCTATCCTTATCCCAATATCTGCGGCGGTGTAGTGGCATATAAACTGATGCAGGCTTTGGCCGAGAGGACGGCGGGGCAGGGAGTGAAAGAAGGCCAGGGTCTGAGTCGGCTCATGACAAAGGGTGTGGATAGTCAGGATCAAAATCAATCTGCAGACGGACAGACCGCGAATCAGAGTCCGGATCGAACCATGGAAGAAAACGGGATGAATCAGGACTCGGATCGAGCCATGATGGAAAGAGCAGAAAACCGCAGTCTGGCGGAGGCCCTGGATGAACTGCTGGAATTTGCGGCCTTCGCCACGGTTTGCGATGTGATGGAGTTAAGGGACGAGAAC
>CAMWWF010000369.1 GCA_947177885.1 uncultured Lachnospiraceae bacterium | reverse complement strand
GAATATCAGTTTTATCGATTATTCGGAGAAGTAGGAGGGCGGTAGTCCGTTATTTTGGAAGAGACAGCTACCTTTGTGTATATATCGGCGTACCTGCTGGGGGCAAGTCCGTCGATGTAATTCGGGGTGTAATGTCTGGTGACCCCGTTTTTCTTCAGAATGTCGATCGCTTTGTTGTATGCGATGGCTGCTTCCCATTCGGAGGTGTAGCGGCCCACAATATAATTTCCTTTGATATGGATGCGGACAGTATAGAGATACTGTCCGTTTTTTTGACGGTCGCGGCTGACACCGTGGTAGATATTGAGGATTTCCAGATTTTCACGGCGAAAATCGGTGGGATCGTTGTTGATAAACCGGAAATCCCTGCCTTCCTTTGCATAGGATTTGATGCCATAGCGCGAGGTGATACTGACCTGGAGCCCGTAATCGGCGACAAAGTAATGCCTTCCCCTGCACATGATCTTGTGTGAGGAATAATAGAACAGGTCATCCAGATCGAATTTCAGTACATGTGTGGGAGAGAGATAGTAATAAAACAATTTCTGACCCATATAGACGGGATTGCCGATGTAGATGCCATTGTCCCGGAAATTGATGAGAGAGACCCACTTTTCAAAAGCGAGGGGCGAGTCCTCTGTATAGTCGGCCAGCGTTATGCGGGAAGGCTCCAGCAGGCGCAGTCCCTCCAGATATGCACCATGTGCCGTTTCCGGACTGTCAAAGCTGCCGAGGCTGATGTGCCTGCGGCGGAAAGTCAGGGAAGCGCGGAAATAAATCTGACCGCTTTTGCGGACAGAGGAGAATACGCCTTCATAATGTTTTGATGAGGGAGAGTCTGAATGTGTCATGATCGTTCCTTTTTGCGTTATGGTTCAGTCTGTTTTCAGTAGTATAACACTTTTAAAAGAAACTGTATATTAAGAAATTGTGACAACTGTTACATATTTTTTAACCTTGTCTCATATATTTGATATATCGGACAGGCATTAATCTGTCTGTCATACTGTGAAAGCCCGGGAACATGCCTGCGGAAAAAGCGGGCAGTCTTTTATGCATATCGGTGGAGCCGGTTGCATGGGGATTTATTCCCGCGAGCAATGAGCCAAGTGCTGTGCTTGCACGAGCATTTGGCGAATGCCGCGAGGGTCAAATACCCCGTTGCTTGCAGCGGGGTATTTGATTGTGAAAGCAGTGGAATGAAATCAAAAAGCATCTGTTGATCCGGGAACCGGACGGGGATGCGGAGCAAATTGCTGCAGAAGGCGATTAAGGAACTGTTAAGAAATAACTTTGCATTTGGCGCGGAATAAGTTTCCAGCTGCAAGGCGGAGGAGATTTCTTTCTGAGCAGTTCCTAAATGAGAAAGGATTGAAAGATATGTATAAAAAGGCAATAGGATTACTGATACTCTGTAATATGATATTTATGGCCGGTTTCGCATGTATCCGCGGACTGGATCAGACAAAGCTGATGGCACAGCCGGCATCTATGATACAGCTCACATTGCAGGAAGTGGAAGAAAAGGCGAAATCCGGTGAAGAGGGAGGGATAGAGAGCAAGGCGCTTGGAATTGCGGTTCGTGCCGTCTCCGGACAGAGAGTGGTAGGGTTCAATGTACTGGCTCAGGAGGAAGGCTGTGTTCTGGATGCCTCTGAGCTGGATGTCCTGCTGAGAATCGTGGAATCCGAGGCCGGCAGCGAGGATGCGGACGGCAGACTGCTTGTGGCAAATGTCATACTGAACAGAGTGAATGACGACAAATTTCCGTCCACGGTAACGGAGGTGGTGTTTCAGCAGGAAAACGGTGTGGCACAGTTTTCACCTGTTTCCAACGGAAAAATATATCAGGTGGAGATCAGCGAGGAGACCTGTGAGGCAGTGGAGCGGGCGCTGAGAGGGGAGGATATTTCTCAGGGGGCATTATTCTTCGCTTCCAGAAAATATGCGGACAGCACAAAGATGAAATGGTTCGACGATAATCTGGAATATCTGTTCCAACACGGCGGGCATGAATTCTTTAAATAGCCTGTGCACAACGGATATGTTTTTTTCAGCGCTGCCTTGCGCCGGGGATTATTTAATGGTATACTATGTCCATATTCGGGGCAGGAAGCGGTCCAATGGGCATTCATGCCATATGGACCGGGGACTTCCGGGCTGTCATGTGAGAGCGGGACAGGGTGCTGCGCATAAGGATGATGCACATCCCGGATCCTGTCTGTGGTTTGCGCGGCAGGACATACAGCTGCGGGGAGAACGTGCAGGGCAGTCTGTGCAGAAGCGTCACAGATATGTCATGAGTCCGAATCAGACTTATTGCAGAGTGAATCGAAAATACAGTAAGCGGTTTACATTTTTTGCGTGAGCAAACGCTTCGGAATGGAGAAAACGATGGAAGTATTATACAAGAGTACGAGAAGCGACGGAAGTCCGGTGAAGGCATCCCAGGCGATCCTGAAAGGATTGTCGGAGGATGGGGGATTGTTTGTGCCGGATCACATTCCCGCATTGGACAGGAGCTTAAAGGAGCTTGCAGGAATGACCTATCAGCAGGTTGCCTATGAGGTCATGAAGCTTTACCTCACCGACTTTACGGAGGAGGAATTGAAGAATTGTATCGACAGGGCTTATGACGCCAAGTTTGACACGGAGGTCATCGCACCTCTGGCGGAGGCGGAGGGCGCTTACTATCTGGAGCTGTTCCACGGCGCTACCATAGCGTTCAAGGATATGGCGCTGTCCATCCTGCCTCATTTGATGATCACCTCCGCCCGCAAGAACCATATTAAAAATGAGATCGTGATCCTGACGGCTACATCCGGAGATACCGGCAAGGCGGCTTTGGCAGGTTTCGCGAATGTGGAAGGGACCCGCATCATTGTATTCTATCCGAAGAACGGCGTCAGTCCCATTCAGGAGAAGCAGATGGTGACCCAGAAGGGAGATAACACCTTGGTGGTAGGGATCCACGGCAATTTTGACGATGCCCAGACCGGTGTGAAGAAGATATTCTCCGATAAGGAACTGGAAAAGGAGATGGACGAGAAGGGGTTCCAGTTCTCCTCCGCCAATTCCATCAATATCGGTCGTCTGGTTCCCCAGATCTGCTATTATGTGTATGCATATGCAGCCTTGTTAAAAGAAGAGAAGATCACCGAGGGCGAGCGGATCAATGTGGTGGTTCCCACCGGCAATTTCGGAAATATCCTTGCGGCATTTTATGCGAAGAATATGGGGCTTCCCATCGGTAAGCTGATCTGTGCGTCCAATGAGAATAAAGTGTTATATGATTTCTTCAGCACAGGTGTCTACGACAGGAACCGTGACTTTGTGCTGACCAGTTCTCCCTCCATGGATATTCTGATCTCCAGCAATCTGGAGCGCCTGATCTACCGTATTGCGGGAGAGGACGCGGATAAGAATAATGAGCTGATGACGGCGCTGTCCGGGGAAGGGAAATATGAGATCACCGCAGAAATGAAAGCGGCGCTGGCTGATTTTTATGGCAGCTTTGCGGATGAGAAGGAAACCGCAGAGGAGATCAGCCGTCTCTATAAAGACTGCGGCTATGTCATTGAT
>CAMWWF010000368.1 GCA_947177885.1 uncultured Lachnospiraceae bacterium | reverse complement strand
AGATAATACTATTCCACCCCATGGCCTGCCAGATATCCGTGCCCACATATATGGTGCGGAATGCTTCGGGAATCTGCAGCCAGGAATTCGTACTGCTCACTCCCAGAAGTTGAAACAGATTATTGAAAAGTCCATCGCTGAGACAGAACTGTCTCACCATACCGCAGACCACCACAAGAGAGATAAAGTGAGGCATATAACTCACTGTCTGTACCACCCTACGGCACTTATTAAATCTGATCTCGTTCAAAAGTAATGCCAGCATAACCGGAGCCGGAAAGCTGAAAATAATAGAATACAGACTGATCAGCAAAGTATTTTTCAGGATTCTTCCGAAAAAGGGATTGGAAAAGAACTCCACAAAGTTACCAAATCCCCCGCTGTCCGCCCAGGGACTTTTCCACATTCCCAGCATGGGCTTATAGTCCTTGAACGCAATAATGATTCCCGACATGGGAACATAAGAAAACAATATGTAAAAAGCCACCACCGGAAGCACCATCAGATAAAGCATCTTGTTCCTGTGGAAGTCCTTTGCGAGAATGTACTTTCGGCTTTTCGGCTGTATGTTTTTCTCTTTCATTCCTTAAACCTCCTCACATAATAATCTCTAAAAGCGGCAGACAGGCTCAAACCCGGCTACCGCCCTTTTCGCTGCTACCGCTTTGTTTTGTTATTGTTCACAGCGCCTTTATTTTTTCAACTCTTCCACCCTCTGAAGATAATTGTCATAGGCTTCCTGCTTTGCCGCAAGAACCTTATCGATCTCCATACCCTGAATGGTCTTTACAAGGGTATCCCATTCGGAAATATCCGAGGAACCAACTATGTACTTCAAGATCATTTCCTGGCAGTAATCGTCCACATTTCCCCAGTTCTTTCCGATAATATCCTGCTGTTCCGCTGTATAAGGCACAGTTGGCAGTACATATTCATCCATGTGAGCCGTCCATACATCGATCCACTCTTTCTGTTCGTCCGTATAGGCAAGTGAAATATCCAGTGAAACACCTGCTCTGTTCCGGTTCTGGGCAATCTCATCTCTGGCGCTGTTGGCCACAGGAGTCTCCTCATTGTGAAGGATCAGATCCGTGAGCTGTACTTCGCCGTTTACGACCTCATAGGTTACCCCTTCGATCCCATAATTCATGGTCATCAGGCCTTCCTCAGAGAATCTCCAGTCCAGATAACGGCATGCGGCCTCGATATCAGGGCAGGTGGTACTCACGGCATAACACATACCGCCATCGTAATGCTGAATGGACTGCTGTGCAAATTCCGGTTCGTCCCCCTTATTCATAACCAGTGACTCCAATGCCAGGACCTCATATCCGGTTCCCTCATTGGCGCTGAGACAGTTCTGGATATTGCTGGACTGCTGTATGCTGACTCCCGCTTCACCGTTGGAGAATTTCGCCTGTACGGTGGATTTGTCAACACTCGCAAAATCAGGGTCAAGAAGACCTTCCTTATACCACTGGGCAAGTGTGGCAATAAATTCCCTGTATTCCTCTGTCAGAGGTCCGAACTGTACCTTTCCGTCCAAAATATACTCCTGATAGGTTGTTTTCCAGGGACTGCTTAAAGGATTGGCGCTTCCCTGCTGGAATAACCATCTGGCTTCAAAGGTCAGAGGAGATTTACAGTTATACTTCTCCTTAAAAGCCACCAGCACATCATGCATCTCATCTATAGTCGTAGGCGCTTCCAGATTCAGCTCATCCAGCCAGTCCTTGCGGATGACCAGCCCCATCTCCGGTATGGGGTTCGCCTTGATAAAGGGAGCAAATCCCAGCTTTCCGTCGGGAGTAAGCACCTGAGCCGCAATTTCAGGATTCTCATCCAGATAATTCAGCAGATTAGGAATACAGTCCGTATACTCCATCATGTCCACAATGTAGCCTTCCTCAATGGCTGCAGCCGCGCCGCCTGTATAGGCATTCCAGGGCGCATTGATAATATCGGGAAGTTCCCCGCTTGCCAGCATCAGAAGGAACTGCTCGGACATAGTGGTAGAGCCTGCCGCCCCTCCTATATCCGTAAGGCTGACGCCCGTCATATCTCTCATCACTTTATGGATATAGATATCCTTTGCCCATGCGGGATGTTCGTTGTCATCATAATAATCCGTTCCGCCGCTGCCACTGCCGTTAAAGGTAAATGTGACAGGTTCCATGGGATATGTAAAGTCATCTGCCGGAGCGGCTGCTTCACCGCTTCCGGATGCCTCGCTTCCTTCGGATCCGGATGTCTCACTGCTGCCCGCAGCGCTGTTTTCGGTGCCCCCAGTCTGACTCTGGGAATCTCCCTGCTCCGAATTACCGCAGGCAGCCATTGACAGAATCATTCCTCCCGCAAGCAGAAGGGATATTAATTTTTTCTTCAAGATTCATTCCTCCCTGTTTGTAGATTGTTGATAATATTACTTGAAAAAAGTATATCCGGCCGAATATCTTGTGCATATTATTCTATTCTATAGGCCATTCCATAGCAATCATCAATATTTATTCGCCATATTTAATTTCGGTTTTGGTCATTATATACAAAAACGAAATACAGGGAAAAGCTTTGATATAAGAGAACATTTGTGCTGTCTGCCACATATATGCAAAAATCGACCGTTGCTTATCTCATGCAATGGATGTCCCGCAATACAGCAGGCATTCTCCTTTACTTTGACATTTTCTTTATCATTTATCTTCTGATCCGGCTTTCACAGTATCAGACCATGAAAAAGAAGATCAAACAGATAAATCATAAAATACAGGAAGGGAATTGAATTTTTGCTGTTTCCATACCTTGACAATCTCACCTTAAAAAAATAAAATATAACTGTATTATTCCACTGCTCAAAGTATGCAGCTCAATCTGAATTACTTTATACAAGTCCTTCTGATGTGTTATTGGGGAGTAAGTGCCATGCAAAATATAAAGCTGACAGAATTGATCGATCCCGAGATCCTGCAAAAGATGCAGGACAGCCTCTCCGGTTATATCGGAATGGCCAGTCTGATCGCGGATGAAGACGGTATTCCTGTTACCACCGGCAGCGGTTTTACCGACTTTTGCATGAATCTTACCAGAAAATCCGCATTAGGATGCTCACGCTGCGAGGAATGTGACAAACAGGGGGCATTGAAGACTCTCGAGAACGGAAAGCCTTCCGTGTATCACTGCCATGCCGGGCTGGTGGACTATGCCGCTCCCATTATGCTGGAGAACACCTTTATCGGTTGTATCATAGGCGGACAGATTCTGACCGATCCTCTGGAGGAAAATAGCTTCCGACGAATGGCACGGGAGCTTTCCGTTGATGAAGACGACTATGTGGAAGCTGCGAAAAAGGTTCCTTACCGGGAAATTGCAGAAGTGGAGCGCGCCGCCGAATTTTTATCGGAAATCGCGTCTACCCTGTCGATCATGGCATACCAAAATTATCTTGCTCTCCAGAACAGTAGGAAACTGGAGCGTGCAGCCCACTCCCAGACCGCATTCATCATCGATATGAATGCCAATATCCAGCGGGATATGACACACTGGATCGAATCCGCGAAAAATGCCATATACAACCAGGACTACACTTCCATGT
>CAMWWF010000367.1 GCA_947177885.1 uncultured Lachnospiraceae bacterium | reverse complement strand
GATTCCCGCCACCCAGCACTATCTCCATTCGCTCCCCGTGGACTATGTTCCCAGGGGCCTGGATGCGGCGATTGTGGAGGGTGCGAAGGATCTAAGATTTAAAAACAATTTTGATTATCCGATTGCCATCAATTCCACCGCCAAGGACGGAACTCTCACCATCAGCATAGTAAAAGCGCCGGCAGAGCCCGCATCATAGAATTATATTATTTCTGCCCGGCAGGCCATTTATCATAGGGACAGCTGTTTTTGTCAAGAGCCGCCCTCATTTCCACAAAGCATCCGCAGGCTCTGCACATGCCGTCCGCAAGCAGATCACATTCTTTACAGACCATCAGCCGCTTTTCATAAAGCGGCTGATTTGTTTTTATGCTCTCATCCAGATTATCAATGTAGTCATACATGTTCTGAAAGTAGGAGGCCTTATCCATCATGTCCCTGGTAAGGCATCTTTTGCATACTCTGAAATTTTCCAAGACTATCCCTCCTGGCTCTGTTTTACATCCTGCGGCTTTTTGAGGAAATCATACTGGGACATATACAGGTGATAGTACTCGCCCTTCTTGGCCAGAAGCTCCTCGTGGGAACCCTTTTCCCGTATTCCGCCCTTGTCAACATACATGATAAAGTCCGCATTCTTGATGGTGGAAAGCCGGTGGGCGATGATAAAGGAGGTTCTTCCCACCAGCAGGCGGTTTAATCCCTGCTGAAGCAGAATCTCCGTCTCCGTGTCAATACTGGACGTGGCCTCGTCGAGAATCAGGATCTTCGGATCCGCAAGCAGCGCGCTTGCAAAGGAAATCAGCTGTCTCTGTCCCGCCGAAAGCCGGCTGCCTCTCTCGTTAACCTCGGGGTAATATCCCTTCTCCATCTCCATGATGAAATCGTGGGCACATACCGTCTTGGCCGCCTCAATCACTTCCTCGTCCGTGACCGTCTTGTTTCCGTAACGGATATTGTCCATGATCGTGCCCGAGAAGATGAAGCTGTCCTGCATCATGACACCCATCTGGCTTCGCAGAGAGCGAATGGTCACATCCTCAATATTAATTCCGTCAATCAGGATCTCTCCGCTGTCTACATTATAAAACCGGCTGATGAGATTTACAATAGTGGTCTTTCCCGCGCCGGTAGGCCCGACGATCGCCACGCGCTGTCCCTTCTCGGCATAAAAGTTAATCTTCTTCAGGATCTCTATGCCATCCTCGTAGCTGAAGGTCACATCCTTAAATTCCACCTTCCCGTAAATCGGCGGCATTTCCTTTGCCCCCTCCTTATCCTTCACCAGCACGGGATAGTCAATCGTCTCAAAAATCCTCTCCAGATAGGAAATGGCAGTGAGCAGCGAATTATAAAAGGAAGCCAGAGTGTTGATGGGCTGCCAGAACCTGCTGATGTAGGCGGTAAAGGCCACCAGCACGCCGATGGTGATTCCGCTTCCGGCATGATCCATCCAGGAAATTCCCAGCACATAGATGAAGGCCGTTGTGACAGTGCTGATAATATCGACCGACGGTCCCATAAGGAAATTGAACCGCACCGCTCTCATCCACGCCTGACGGTACCCGTCGCTGAGCCTGTTAAAAATCCCGCTGTTCTCCTCCTCCCGCACAAAGGCCTGGGTCACGCGGATTCCGTTTATACTCTCCGCAATGTAAGCGTTCAGGTTGGACTGCTTGTTGCTCTGAATCTGCCAGGCCCTTCTCTGCCTCTTCTTGATAAAGATTACCAGGACAGAGAGCACGGGCAGGCCGCACAGGCAGATCAGCGTCAGCCTCACGTTAATGCTGAGCATGAAAAACAGGATAAAAAACAAATTACACAGGTCTGTCACAGTGTTTATGATTCCGTTGCTTAAGAGGTCGCTCAGATTATTGACATAGTTTACCACCCTTACCTGTATTTTACCGTGAGGCCTCTCGTCATAATAGGAAAAGGGAAGCTCCTGCAGGTGATAAAAAATGTCGTATCGCAGATCGTGAATCACATTCTGTCCCACCCTTGTCATCAGCATGATCTTGATCCGCAGGCTGACACAGGTATAAAGCGCAATCGCCATGGTAAGGCCCGCATAGACCCAGATTCCCTTTTTGTCTCCTGTGGGTATGCACACATCCATAACCTGCATCATAAAACGGGGAATCAGCATGCCAAGGGCCGAGGCCGACAGCATCAGGAACAATACCACTGCCATCTGCTTTCTGTGAGGCTTCAGATAGCCGGCAAGCCTCTTTAGCTGGTTCACGTCAAATTTATCCTCAAGTATCTCGTCCACGTCATATTTATTTCTGGCCATATTCTTCCCCTCCCTTCTTGAAGTCTCCGTACTGATGACGGAACGCCTCGGCATAATAGCCTCCCGCCGCCACCAACTCGTCATGGGTGCCGCGCTCAACGATTCTTCCCTTATCCATTACCAGAATCATATCGGCATCCTTGATAGACGAAATCCGGTAGGCAATGATAAAGATCGTGCAGTCCTTTTCTATCTTTTTCAGCTGATCCTGGATATAGCTCTCCGTCTCCATATCCACGGCCGAAGTGGTGTCATCCAGAATGAGGATCGCCGGATCCTTTACCAGGGCCCTGGCCAGAGAGATTCTCTGCTTCTGACCGCCGGAAAGTCCCACTCCCCTCTCTCCCACGATAGTGTCATAGCCTTCCGGCATATTCTGAATAAACAGATTGGCATCCGCCATCTTTGCCGCCTTCTTTACCTCCTCAAAGCTGCAGTTCGGCCGGCCGTAGGCAATATTTCCCTCTATCGTGTCGGAGAACAGGAACACGTCCTGCATGGCGATTCCGATATTGTCCCGGAGCTCATACAGATCCAGATCTTTCACATTTACTCCGTCCACGAATACCTCTCCCGTAGTAGTGTCATAAAAACGCCCCAGAAGATTCATGATCGTGGATTTCCCGGAGCCCGTGGAGCCGATAATGCCCACTGTCTGTCCCGCCTTCACACGGAAGCTGATATTGGATATGATATCCGTATTTTCCGCCCGGTAGGAGACATCCCTAAATTCCACGTCACCATTAAAATGCTTCCTCTCCACAGGCCGGCAGGGCCTTTTGATATCCGGTTCCTCACTGTAGGTCTTGTAGATTTTCTCCGCAGAGGTGGTAAACCTGTGGATATCGTTGCCCCACCAGCCCGCCCTGCGCAACGGCATGGTGAGCATCCACAGATAACCGTTCACCGTTACCATGTTTCCTATGGTGATCTCCCCGTCAATCACCATATATCCGCCGTACAGCATGAGCGCCACCGTGAGGATGTTCGACAGGAATTCAAAGATCGGCACATATTTTTTCCATGTGGCTGAGGCATTCAGCTCCGCCTCCCGGTAGCCGTCGTTTTCCCTGTTGAATTTTTCAATCTCAAAGTCCTCCTTCGCAAAGGCCTTGACCACCCGGTTCCCGCTGATATTTTCCTGCACAAAGGTATTCAGCGAGGAGAACTGCTGCCGGATCCGGAAGAATGCGGGGCGCACTCTCTTGGACTGCCTGAACGTGGTAAACGCCGTAACGGGCAGCACCACCAGCATACAAAGAGACAGCTTCAAATTCACCGTGAAAATCATGGTC
>CAMWWF010000366.1 GCA_947177885.1 uncultured Lachnospiraceae bacterium | reverse complement strand
TATGTTGTCAGTGTACATGAGAGACAGTTTGACGCCGTGGGGCATATCTCTGTTACCTGTCGGAATGTGCATGCATGCAAGTGAAAGTGAAATGCCTGCATTCTGATCTAAGGAACTGTCCCGAAATAACTTCCCATATTCCTTGTCTTTTTCTCCGCCAGCACCGCTTGTCAATCAGTTACATAGTCCGCTATGCGCCTGATCGTCAAGTGGCACTGTCGAAGAAAAATCCTGCGAACTATCGGTAAGTTATCTTGTGATAGTTTCTAGAGCGTGTTTGAAAAATGCTTTCCCTGAGATGTGCGTCACATTTTGTGGGATGCGAGACCCAATTTGAGAGGCGTAGTGGGGCTACGGTGACCAAATTGGGGATTGCATTTTCAGATATGCTATAAACGAGAAAAAGAAAGAGTATGAAAAAAAGCACTCACATGACGGTATGAGTGCTTTGTCTTTGCAATAATGTATTGTTCAAAAAATTAAGCCATCTGGTTTACCGCTTTGCTGATGCGGGAAACCTTGCGTGCCGCATTGTTCTTGTGGTAAACACCCTTGGATGTAGCCATCTCGATGGTCTTGGTAGCGGCGCGGAGAGCAGTCTCTGCAGCAGCCTTGTCACCAGACTCGATAGCAGCGAAAACTTTCTTGGTCGCGGTCTTTACGCCGGATTTGATAGCCTTATTTCTATCAGCCTTAGTGCGGTTTACTAAAATTCTTTTTTTTGCGGATTTAATGTTAGCCAAAGTCGTACACCTCCAATTTGTATACAATATCGTTTCATGATCTGTTTCACCTTAGCCAGACACGGAGAGCTAACGTAAACATACTCTATAAGTCTAGTAAATTGTTGGTAATTTGTCAATACATATTATCAGTTTTTTTGTAAAAAATAGAAGGAAACGTAACAGTTCAATGACCTGTCTGAACAGTTACAGGAAACAAATCTTTTGCAGTCCGGCCGTAAAGGAAGCCGACAACAGGCAAATATGACTGTTCGGGACAAGGTATGGTTTTCCGGGTCAGTCCCGGACGGTAAAAAATATGCAGATATGGGTATAAGAGGGCTTATGGGAAATTTTCAAGTGAGGACAGACCTTGCCTTAGAGGCACGGGAGAGTATCAGCGAAGCCGAGAGCGAGCTGAGAGGGGTCAGAGTCGAGGAATATTATAAAGAAGAAGAGGATATCCGCGTCACGAAGGTAGTGATCGACACGAAAAACGCCGCAAAGGCCATGGGAAAGCCCATGGGGGTCTACGTGACCATGGAAGCCCCTGCCATGGTGGAACCGGACGATGATTACCACAGAGAGATCTCGGAAGGGCTGGCGGAAGAACTGCGGCAGATGCTTCCCGGTATGGAACAGGAGCAGTCCATAATGATCGTCGGGCTGGGGAATCGCGAAGTGACGGCGGACGCTCTGGGTCCTCAGGTGGTGGATAATCTCTTTATCACCCGCCATATTGTCAGAGAATATGGCAAGGCGGCGTACGATTGTGACAAAATGAATCTTATCAGCGCACTGGAGCCGGGTGTCATGGCGAAGACAGGCATGGAGACGGCGGAGATCGTGGCGGGTGTGGTGAAGGAGACGAAGCCGGATCTGCTGATCGTCATAGATGCCCTGGCAGCCCGCAGCACCCGCAGGCTGAACCGCACCATACAGATCACCAACACGGGCATCCAGCCCGGTTCCGGTGTGGGAAATCACCGCAATGCGCTGACGGAGGAGAGTCTGGGAATACCTGTGGTGGCCATAGGCATTCCTACCGTGGTTGACGCGGCAACCATTGTGGGGGATGCCCTGGAAAAGCTGTTAAATGAAGAGAAGGAATTTGACAGTATGAAATATCTGGGACAGCACAGAAATGTATTCTCGGAATTAAATAATATGTACATGACCGGAAAGGATATCGATGCTGTGATCAAGCGGGTCAGCTATACTGTTTCAGAGGGGATCAATCTTGCGCTGGAAATGCGAATGGAGTGAGACAGGCGGGCATATAATGCTTAAGAGGTAGCTGCAGAAGGGAAGTGTAGACCCGTAAAACGTAATATAACGGCACAAAGCAGGACAAAGTATCCTGTGATAAAGTATCTTATGATACTGGGATTTCTGATCTTGCTGTTGCAAGCCATATCCGGGAGTTGCGGGGCGGAAGAAACGCAGGAATCGGAAAAGACACAGGAGCCGGAAAAGACAGGCTTTCAATACACACTTTTTCAGGGGATTGCGGAAGACTGGCGCAATACCCTGTACAGCTGGTTTGTTCCCATTGTCTCCTTCGCACAAGGTAACGAATACCGGACGCACTGGATCCTGCAGGGGCAGATCGACAGTCTGCTTCCCTTTTATGAATATTACACGGCGTACATGGAGACGGACCCGGAAGAGCCGGCCTCTTTCCGGGAAATTCTCCTGGCGGAGGCGGAGGAGGGAACTTTTCGCGAGGAGGAAAATCCTTCGTACATAGACGGAAATCAGGCGGACGGACAGTCGCTGGATGAACTGCTCCGGGCAGAGAATGAGGCAGCCATGCAGATGCGACAGTCCGGTACAGGTCAGCCCTTTGTTCCCCATGTACAGCAGGCTCAGATAGACCTGGATCTGCTGAGCAGCTATGAAAATCTGGTGCGGGAGTTCTATACCATTGACGCCAATACCATGGCGGGCAGCGATCAGTTAAATGTGGAGCGGCTCCTTTCCATGGACATGACTGTCTCCGGGGAAGAGGACGGTCCCCAGATTCTGATCTATCATACCCATTCCCAGGAGGCTTTCGCGGATTCCGTTCCGGGGGATCAGGGGACATCCATTGTGGGAGTGGGAGACCGTCTGGCACAGATCCTGCGGGAAGAATACGGTTATAATGTGCTGCACCATACGGCACAGTATGATACGGTCAGGGATGATGCCTATGCGGAGGCATTGCCTGCCATAGAGCAGCTACTGGCGGAAAATCCCTCCATTAAGGTTGTCATTGACCTTCACAGGGATTCTGTGGCGGAGGAGACAAGGCTGGTAATGGATCTGGACGGCAGACCAACGGCAAGGTTCATGTTTTTCAATGGCCTGAGCCGCACGCGGAAAACGGGAAACATCGCTTATCTGTACAATGAAAATCAGGATGCCAACCTTGCCTTTTCTTTTCAGATGCAGCTGAAGGCGGCGGAGTATTATCCGGGACTGACTCGGAAGATTTATCTGAAGGGCTACCGCTATAATATGCATCTGCGGCCACAGTCTCTGTTAATAGAACTGGGGGCACAGAATAATACGGTGGAGGAAGCCATGAATGCCTGCGATCCCCTGGCACATATTCTGGATATGGTATTATCTGGACAATAGGGGGAAATTCTGTTACAATAAGTAACGATTTATGCAACTGTTCGGAGCCGGGCAGATTCGGCCCGGAATGTGGGTCGGGTACCTGGATTTTGGGGTTCGTTCTCAGCGGGTGTATTTCCTCGGGCAGCGAGCCGACAGGCGTGACCTATGACGCCGGCACAGACTTCGTATCACAGGCTGCTTTTCAGAAATGAATGCATCCGATGCCGAACGGTTACAGAAGCACAACGGAAGAAATAAGGAG
>CAMWWF010000365.1 GCA_947177885.1 uncultured Lachnospiraceae bacterium | reverse complement strand
GGACAAAGGAATGGATTGTTCCGTCTTCCTTATAGGTAACCTCATAAAATCGGGGCACATATATGCCCGGCAGCTTTGCCGCGCGGCGCAGGAATTCTTCCCGTCCTGTCCGTTCTTCCTTACATTCCTCATACAGTGTTATGAGATTTCTGTACTGTGTCTCACCCTCACCGATATAAAAGATATCAAAAAAATCCGCCAGTGGCTCCGGATTATAGGCGCAGGGGCCTCCTCCGATCACAATGGGACAATCGTCTCCGCGCTCTCTTGCCGATAAAGGGATCTGAGCCAGATCCAGAACCTGTAAAATATTGGTGTAGCACATCTCATATTGAATGGTGATGCCCAGAAAGTCAAAGTCCTTGACCGGATCCTGGGACTCCAACGCAAACAACGGAATCCGCCGGCTGCGCATGATGGCATCCAGATCCAGCCAGGGGGAATAGACCCGCTCACACCAGACATCCTCCATAGTGTTGAACATATCGTACAGAATCTGAATCCCCAGATGGGACATACCGATCTCATACACATCGGGAAAACACATGGCAAAGCGCACCTTTATTTTATCCTTATCCTTTACCACGGAATTGACCTCATGACCGATATAGCGTTCCGGTTTCTCTATTTTCATCAATATATCATCTGATAGCGCCAAATGATCACACATATTAAACCATACCTTCCTCTGATCTGCTGAACAAATCATTCATCCATTTTTCCATATCGCCTGAATATTTGTCTACCGTGCGGACAACATATTCACCCACTTCCGGATTATCCTCCAGAAGTTTATCCAGCCATTTGATGAAATTATTGGTGTAAGAGTCAAAATTTACAACAATATTCTGGATACTGGCCGCTTGCAAACATATATTCTATTGTTCCAAAATACATGGCTCATTCCACCGTAATGTGCGTTTCAGTCACGGGACGCCTGACCGCCGCAGGCAAGCTTCATCCGCCTGACATCATCCGCCGTGATCTCCCTTCCGGAATAACGCGCCTGTTCGTAGATTTCCGCCATATCCGGCAGGGAAAGGAGCTTTCCGCACTCCCTTGCCGTCTTATAATTCAGAGCTTCTCTGTCTTCCGTCTCTATTTTTCCGGACAGAACCCGCTTTTTATATAACTTCCGTATCCTTTCCACAGGGGCAAAGCGTTGAAACAGCCCTGCTCCCCTGCTTCCGGATCGCTTTTTCTCAATAGCACACTTTTCCCGTACATCAAAGACATCGGCCTGACCGGTCACGATCTCTGTTTTGTGGACGGATATTCCCCTGATATACCGGATAAACCACTTCAAAGCCTTTATCAATGCATAAATACATCCACAGAAGAAAAGGATGACTGCCACATACTCCAGTATTTCCCAGAGCCAAAAAGATTCCCCCTTTGGCAGTCCCGGACCTCCGTTATTCGACTGCACATTTTCCATAGGGTTCAGCCCCTCCGGACTTTCGCTGCCGTCCGGTAAGAGTCCGATCAGAAATACCAATATGGGCCTTAATATCGCCTTTATAACACGCAAAATCGGCTCCAGCCACTCCACGTTCAGACTTAAGGCAAGGATCAATACACCGATCA
This sequence comes from uncultured Lachnospiraceae bacterium, assembly GCA_947177885.1. The sequence goes on along the minus strand of CAMWWF010000365.1, from coordinate 2,010 downwards.
ACGTATAAGGAAGCACGAACCCGATGCCCGAGTGCAGGATTTCCCTGGCGGGCAGATACCCGGCACTGGATTTATTTACCATCAAAAAGTTCAGATAATGCTTCAGATAATATATGACCAGATAACAGGCGAACACACCGATCAAAATAAAGAAATAATACCTGTCCCAGTCCGGCATATTCTCCTGCTTATGGAACAGATAATTGGTACCAGCAGAAAGCACTAATGCCGTAACCGGGTGGATAGTCCCCGAATAGACATCCGTATTCTCTTTCAGTCTCAGCGCAAAGGAATACAGAATATATGCCGCCGCGCAGATCACACAGACAATTGTCCCGGCGAGATCAACAGGACCGGTACAAAATATGACTGCTGTCAGAACCACCCCGTGACACAACACAAAGATCCAGAACCGCTCCACAAAATTTCTGATCAGGAAACAGACAATGGGAAACAGTCCGCAGACCGTCCACAGCAGAAAGTCCGGGGCTCCTTCTATGGGAAGCCCCGCAAGCTGCATGGCAACTCCCGTGGCTGTCATTATCAGTGGAAAAAATATCCAGTGATTCATCTGTGATGTCAGGAATTCTATGATCCAATCCAGTCGTTCCGTTTTTACCATTTCATACTCCCGCTCATATTTCTGCGATTTTGCCGCATGGTTCCTCTCCGCGATTTTGCCGCATGGTTCCTCGCCGCGATCAACCGCATCAGTTCTCTCCGCAGTCAGCCGCATTATTCCTGCAAGCACAGGCAAGTTCTTCTGCAAAGATCATGTATCATTACTTACTAAGATGAAGAAACCGCACCTGCTTCTGCAGCTTTTCGGAAAGCGTCGGCTCTTCCTTTCCAGGGAGGGGATAGAACCAGTAGAATTCATTCCCGGCATCCGCATATTTCTCCAGAAGCTCCAGAAAATCATCATAGTGATTCGGAGAGACAAAGCAGGTGATGGTTCCCTTTGCCTCCGAGAACAGCCTCTCCTCAAAACATTCGGTAAAGTCCGCTGTGGGCTGTTCCAGATCCAGCCGGGCAAGCCCCCTGCAGATCGTATCGAACTGGCCGTCACCCGCTTTCGCCTCAATAACAAGAGGCTTATGAGTCTTGATATCCACACCGTTTCCGTAACATGCGGTCTGGATTCCCTGCCTGAGGAAAAAGGCGCTCAGACCCGCCGCCAGCTGTAGGGAGGCCTCCACACAGTCATCCTTTTTCATGATGCCATTATCCTCCACATTAAAAAAGATGCGGATGGATTTCAGGGAAGTATAATTTTTCTGATTCACCTTCAGCTCTCCGGTCTTGGCGGTAGCCTTCCAGTTAATACTGCGCATATCATCAAAGGGCTGATATTCCCGTATTCCCCTGTACTCAAAAGGATCCTCCAGCAGATGACGTTTGGACAGGACTTCACCGTTTAACTGTGTCAGGGATCTGCGCATTTCCTGACTGTCATAGGGTCTGGGATATACATAGATTTCCGTGTGTAACGATATATCATCCACCATCTGGCTGGTCAGAAAAATATCGGATGCCACCAGACTGGCACCGTCAATCTCATAAAAGCCCCTTCTGCCCCCGGTGAATTTCAGGGTTCGTGTGATCTTCTCCCCGCCGCCCACACGAAACATGTCATTCCGGTAGAACTGGTCGGTAGTCCGGGCGCCTTCCGTACTGTCTCCGAATACAAGATGACGGTCTGCCTTAAACTTTACCTTCAGCATGGGAAGAGGAAGCTTCTTTCTGTTTTGAATGATCTCTTTCAGCGCACTCTCTTCCCCCTCAAAAATGTGTTCCCTGGAAAAACTGATATCCACCGTCAGATCCTTATGCCATAATCGCTGGTATAACAGCTTCTGCAGCAGAAACAGCAGGAAAAAGAGCAGACCTATGCCTAATAACTTTATCATGCGGTAAAATCCTCTGTCGGTACGGGTGTGGTGTCCATCAGCTGCCGGATCAGGTCCCTTGCACTGTCGCTTCCGCCGGAACCGTATCCCAGTACCAGTC
>CAMWWF010000364.1 GCA_947177885.1 uncultured Lachnospiraceae bacterium | reverse complement strand
CCTCCAGGGCCCACACTTCCATCTCTCCGAAACGCTGTCCGCCGAACTGTGCCTTGCCGCCCAGAGGCTGCTGTGTCACAAGCGAGTAAGGACCCGTGGAACGGGCGTGAATCTTGTCATCCACCAGATGATGCAGTTTCAGATAATGCATGTGTCCGATGGTAACCGGACTGTCAAAATATTCACCGGTTCTGCCGTCGCGCAGACGCACTTTTCCGTCCCGGGAAATAGGCACTCCCTTCCAGAGTTCCCGATGGTCTCTGTGGTCGGAAAGATACTGCAGAACCTCCGGCAGAAGTTCTTCCTTATGCTTTGCCTCAAATTCTTCCCACTCCAGATTCACATAATCGTTGGCCAGCTCCAGAGTGTCCATGATATCGTCTTCGTTTGCTCCGTCAAAAACCGGAGTGGCAACGTTAAAGCCAAGCGCCCTTGCCGCCAGGGACAGATGAATCTCCAGCACCTGCCCGATGTTCATACGGGAAGGCACGCCCAGAGGATTCAGCACAATGTCAAGCGGACGGCCGTTGGGCAGGTACGGCATATCTTCCACAGGCAGCACGCGGGAAACCACACCCTTGTTTCCATGGCGGCCTGCCATTTTGTCACCTACGGAAATCTTACGCTTCTGGGCAATATAAATGCGCACCGCCTGGTTTACGCCCGGAGACAGCTCATCGCTGTTTTCCCTGGTAAACACCTTTGCATCTACTACAATTCCGTATTCTCCATGAGGTACCTTCAGGGATGTGTCCCGCACTTCTCTGGCCTTCTCGCCGAAGATAGCCCGCAGCAGCCTTTCCTCAGCGGTAAGCTCCGTCTCTCCCTTGGGAGTGACCTTGCCCACCAGAATATCACCGGCCCGAACCTCCGCGCCGATGCGGATGATTCCTCTGTCATCCAAATCTTTCAGGGCATCGTCGCCCACACCGGGCACATCCCTGGTGATTTCCTCGGGTCCCAGTTTCGTATCCCGGGCCTCCGCCTCATATTCCTCTATATGAACGGATGTATATACATCGTCCTGAACCAGCCTTTCACTTAAAAGAACGGCATCCTCGTAATTATATCCTTCCCATGTCATAAATCCGATCAGGGGATTCTTACCCAATGCCAGTTCACCCATGGCAGTGGAAGGACCGTCCGCAATCACCTGTCCCTGAGCCACATGGTCCCCCTTAAACACAATGGGTTTCTGATTGTAGCAGTTGGACTGATTGCTTCTGGAAAACTTGGTAAGGCGGTATTCCATTTTCTCCCCGTCATCACAATTCAGGCGGATCAAAGCCGAAGACACATATTCCACGGTACCTGCCTTCTTTGCCACCACACAGTCACCGGAGTCCACCGCAGCCTTGGGCTCCATGCCGGTACCCACCACAGGCGCCTCCGTCAGCAGAAGCGGCACGGCCTGACGCTGCATGTTGGAACCCATAAGCGCCCGGTTGGCATCGTCATTCTGAAGAAAAGGAATCAGGGCCGTAGCCACGGAAAACACCATCCTGGGAGAAACATCCATGTAGTCATACATGGAGCGGGGATACTCCGAAGTCTCTTCCCTGTAGCGGCCGGAAACCGTGGTACGGACAAAATGTCCCTCCCCGTCCAGCGCCTCGCTGGCCTGCGCCACATGGTAATTGTCTTCCTCGTCGGCGGTCATATATACCACTTCATCCGTAACCACCGGATTCCCGGGGTCGGTTTTGTCAATTTTTCTATACGGCGCCTCCACAAAACCATACTCATTGATCCGGGCATAGCTTGCAAGGGAGTTAATCAGGCCGATATTGGGACCTTCCGGGGTCTCAATGGGGCACATTCTGCCGTAATGGGAATAATGTACGTCGCGGACCTCAAATCCTGCCCGGTCTCTGGACAAACCGCCGGGACCCAAAGCAGAGAGACGTCTCTTGTGTGTCAGCTCCGCCAGCGGATTGTTCTGATCCATAAACTGAGACAGCTGGGAGGAACCGAAAAATTCCTTCACCGCTGCCGTCACCGGCTTTATATTAATCAGGGACTGCGGTGAAATTTCATCTGCGTCATGAGTGGTCATACGTTCTCTGACTACCCTCTCCATTCTGGAAAGACCGATACGGTACTGATTCTGAAGCAGCTCGCCTACCGCACGGATACGTCTGTTGCCCAGGTGATCGATATCGTCGTCATTTCCCAGGCCATATTCCAGATGCATATTATAATTGATGGAAGCCAGAATGTCCTCTCTGGTAATATGCTTGGGCACCAGTTCATGGACATTTTTCTCCAGCGCCTCTGCCAGCTTTTCCGGGTCCTGGGAAAACTCCTCCAGAATCTGCGCCAGAACAGGATAATATACCTTCTCATGAATACCGAACTCTTTGGGATCGCAGTCCACAAAGCTGACCAAATCAACCATCATGTTGGAGAGAACTTTTACGTTTTTCTCCTCCGTCTGAACATATACAAAGGGAACCGCCGCATTCTGAATGGTATCCGCCAGTTCCGCGCTGACCTTATCTCCCGCAGAGGCAAGAATCTCGCCTGTGGAAGGGTCCACCACATCCGCAGCCAGAATGCTGTGCCGGATACGGTTTCTGAAAGCCAGCTTTTTGTTGAATTTATACCTGCCCACCTTTGCCAGATCGTATCTGCGGGGATCAAAGAACATGGCTTTGATCAGACTCTCCGCACTTTCCACGCTCAAAGGCTCCCCGGGCCGTATCTTTTTGTACAGCTCCAGCAGACCCTCCTGATAATTCTCTGCAGTGTCCTTTGTAAAGCTTGCCTCTATCTTCGGTTCGTCACCGAATACTTCACGTATTTCATCGTTTGTTCCGATGCCCAGAGCACGAATCAGGACAGTAACGGGAACCTTGCGCGTTCTGTCCACACGCACATAGAATACATCATTGGAATCTGTCTCATATTCCAGCCATGCGCCTCGGTTGGGAATAACGGTACAGGAGTACAGTCTCTTTCCTATCTTGTCATGGCTTATGGCATAATAGATACCGGGAGAACGCACCAGCTGACTTACAATAACCCGCTCCGCCCCGTTGATTACAAAAGTGCCGGTCTCCGTCATCAGGGGAAGGTCACCCATGAAAATCTTGTGTTCGCTGATTTCCTCTTTTTCCTTATTGTAAAGGCGAACCGTTACCGTCAAAGGCGCTGCGTAGGTGGCATCTCTCTCTTTACATTCTTCAATAGAATACTTCACGTCATCCCTGCTCAGCTCAAAGTCCACAAATTCCAGGCTCAATGATCCGCTGTAGTCAGCAATGGGAGAGATATCACCGAACGCTTCCCTTAATCCCTCGTCAAGGAACCACTGATAAGAATCCTTCTGGACTTCAATCAGATTGGGCATCTCCAAAACCTCATTTTGCCGAGCATAGCTCATACGCATGACTTTGGTGCCGGCAACCGGACGTATTCTGTTCTTTTCCATTGACACTTCACCCCGTTCTTTTCTGAGTTTATACCCATGCGGAACTCTCCGTAACAACCTGTCTCCGGCCATAGCCGAATGAAAATTGCTCCGTCTTCACAAATTCGGGTATAACTTTGCACAATAATGCATCATCCATATTAACACAAATTGGAAAAGGGGTCAAGCAGAAAA
>CAMWWF010000363.1 GCA_947177885.1 uncultured Lachnospiraceae bacterium | reverse complement strand
GTTATGAATGGCCATCCGGCCTCTGTCTGCCCTGAATATGGACTTACTATATCATGATCACAGACCGATCATGTTATGAATGGCCATCCGGCCTCTGTCTGCCCTGAATATGGACTTACTATATCATAAATCTGCAATCCATGCTCATTTTTCGCCGCCTGTCGAACAAGTCCGGATGCTCTTCCGCCGACGATCATATCAGAGGTATCCCCAATGCCCCTAATATCTTGGCATACGATTCCAGATCCGGAATCAGAATAAAATATCCGTCCAATTCAATCTCATCATAAAACTGCGACTGGATCAACAAGATATTATCTCCGAAAATTCCAAACTGGATCGCCGGTACACTCAAGATCGCACCCGCCATATCCACCGTCAATGCCGGCGGCGTGGGAATTATTTTCAGATTGGTCAGTGTGGACAGGGAATTCAGGTATGCACCCGTTATGATATTCCCGATCTCCTTCATTGCGGAAAGCCCCATTTCCTCGAACTCGGAACCGGGCGGAAGCATACCCATGGTAATCTTCTGGATCAGATGCCGGGCGCTTTCTTCCTCCACCATGAACATCATGCTTCCGGTAATATCCCCGTCAACGCCCAGAAATACACCTACCATGATCTGCTCTTCACCGCCCATCATCTCTCCGACCTCTGAAAATTCCAGAAGTCTGACCTGAGGTACTTTCATATCTACTTTACACTGCAGCATCTGGGAAAGCGCAGTCATGGCATTGCCTGCACCGATATTCCCCAGTTCCTTGAGAACGTCATAATAGTTCTCAGTAACCTGCTCTAAGCTCATCTCACTCATGAATGTATCTCCTTTTTATTCATTAATTCTCCTCCAGACTGATAACCGACAGATCAAAGAGGGAAATCAATTCGCCGTTATGCTTTCCCACCGCATTAATAAGATTTCCCTTTTCCGCCGTGATATCACTGGAAATTTTCTCAATATCCGTCATATACAGAGTTACCACTTCCTTCACTTCATCTACGATAAAGCCCACATTGCCCTCTTCCTCCAGCTTAACGATCAGAATGCGGGTAGCTTTGGTGATCTCGTCAGCAGCCAGGCCCATTTTCAGGCGGATGCTGAGCACGGGAATGACTTCGCCGCGCATATTGATAACACCCTTTAAATACGCAGGCAACTTGGGTACGCGGGTAATACGCTGCATCTTCACAATATTGTCAATGTTACGGATATCAATACCATACTGCTCCTCACCCAGACGTACAACAATGAACTGGATAGGTTCACCTGAATTTCTGTTATTCTCTTCGCCCAGAAGACTCTGATTACTGTTTATACTTAATTCCATGTGGCCGTTCCCCTTTCTACTCAATCGCTGTTTACGGCAATTTTACCTTTTACAGCACCTTCTGCCTAAACAACAATTTATTCGTATCTTCCCGAACAATACCCTCTATTGACAGATTCGGTTCCAGCCGCCCGAGCATCCGTAAATTTCCATGTGCTTTGGCAGATTTCACGGTTCAGGCAGATGCTGTTTTCTAAATCAAGGTATTTGCATCAAGGATCAACGCGATCTCGCCGTCGCCAAGAATCGTTGCGCCGCTGATAAATTTGCACTGCCTGATATATCTGCCGAGAGATTTGATGACGATTTCCTGCTGTCCGATCAACTCATCGATGACCAGACCGGCAAGCCTGTCTCCCTTCTTTACAATGACCACGATCAGATTCTCTTCGTCGGTGGGCTTTCTTTCCACATCCAACACTTCATTCAGGCGGATCAGCGGAATGACCGTGCCGCGCAGATGGATCACTTCCTTATTCTGAACCAGTTTCACGTCACTGGTGGGGACATCTTCCAGTGTCTGGATAGAGCCAAGGGATATGGCATATTTTTCTTCTCCCACCACTACCATCAAAGCCTGAATGATGGCCAGTGTCAGAGGCAGGCGAATGGTCCATGTGCTTCCCTCGCCCAGCTTTGACTTGACTTCCACCTCTCCGCTCAGGGATTCAATCATGGATTTGACGACATCAAGCCCTACGCCGCGTCCCGATACGTCAGTGACCTTCTGTGCGGTAGAAAAACTGGGGAGAAAAAGCAGATCGATGATCTCCTTGTCAGACATATTGGCCGCCTGCTCCGCCGTGACAGTCCCCCTGTCAATTGCCTTTTGCTTGACAGCCTCCACATCAATACCGTTGCCGTCGTCTCCGACCTCTATCACTACGGTGTTACCCTCCTGATAGGCATTCAGGAAAATAGATCCTACTGCAGGTTTTCCTCTCTGGGCACGCACTTCGGCGGACTCCAGACCATGATCTGCGGAATTCCGGAGCAAATGCATCAGCGGATCGCCAATCTGGTCTACCACGGTACGATCCAGCTCTGTCTCCTCACCGGTCATGTACAATTCCATCTTCTTATCCAGCTTCTTGGAAAGATCACGGATCATACGGGGGAACTTTGTCACAACACTCTCTATGGGAACCATTCTCACCTTCATCACGGACTCGTGAAGATTTGTGGTCACGCTCTCCAGATACTCGATCTGTTCATTGAACGCACTGTTCACATCCGTCTGCTCCTGGCTGGATACGGATACCAGGGAATTTTTGGCAATGATCAGCTCGCTGACCAGATTCATCAGGGAATCCAGCTTCTCAATATCCACGCGGACAGTACGATTGACTACCGGCTTTGCAGGTGTCTGTTTCTTAGGCTCCGCCTTAGCCGCAGGCGCAACAGGCGCTGCAGGTTCCGAAGCCGCCGCAGGTGCAGCAGGCGCTGCAGCTTCTTCCTCCACAGGCGCCTCTTCCTCCATACCAACGTGAACATGCTTATTGTTATTCAGATCGATCTCCGCACCGATGACTTTCTCGATTTCCGAAACTGCCTCCGACGCCTGAATAATATCATCAAGCTCCGCGTCAGACAGAATGATCAGTGTGAAATCTTTTTCGAACTTCTCATCTTCCACATCCTGTGCACTGGGATCGGACACAATGATCTCTCCCCGTTCCTCCACTGCCTTAAACACAAGAAATGCTCTTGCAGCCTTCAGGATACAGCTTTCCTGGACCATGACATTCAGACCGTAGACCTTCTTGCCCTGCTTCTGCGCTTCCCTGATAACACTCACCTGAGAATCATCCAGAGTCACATGATCCCATTTATTGTCCACTGTATCCGCAACCGGAGTCTCCTCCCTGACAGGTTCCGCCGTTTTCGCGGCAGCCCCTCCGCCGCCGTTCAGAATACTGTTGAGCATTTTGATAATGGGCTCATTATCGTTGGTTCCCTCCTCAGCGGATCCCTGAATATTATCCTTATACTCCTCCAGCGCATCCAGACATTGAAAAAGAACATCTATGATCTCAGAATTTACCTTGATGACACCGTTGCGCACCTCGGAGAAAACATTCTCCATATCGTGGGTCAGATTCTGCATCCTCTTAAATCCCATGGTCCCCGCCATTCCCTTTAAGGAATGTGCCGCGCGAAAGATCTCATTGATGGTGTCCATGTTCTCAGGGTCGGATTCCAGTTCCATGATCCGTGTATTCAGATTTGTGATGTGCTCATTGGTCTCGTCAAGAAAGATTTCCAGATATTGGCTTACGTCCATAGT
>CAMWWF010000362.1 GCA_947177885.1 uncultured Lachnospiraceae bacterium | reverse complement strand
TTTATCTCAAATGCCTGCAGGATATTCTCATAATAATCTTCCCTGTGGAAATCCGGGTCCGAATCCATAAAGTCATACAGATTTTCCATAAGCCTGTCCGATGCCAGGGACTGGGAGTAGTTCGTACGATCCCATATCACCAGATCAGGGCCCTTTCCGGATAATACTTCAAGCGGGAGCTGTGTCTCCAGAGCCTCAAACTGTTCCGCACCGCCCCCGTAACTCTTCATCTCGATAAAATAATCAGGATTGCTCTCATTAAAGGCGGTGATCCGGTCCATGGTCTCACGGAACGGCACCGTGACCACCGCAGTCACCACCTGGCGGCCCATGGCACTGTAAGCGGGATTTTCCATGATATTGGGCAAATCATCACCTTTATCCTCCGATCCACTGGCAACTGCCTCACTGCTGTCAGAACTGCCAACGGAATCGTCAGACGCACTGCTCTCCCTTTCCCTGCTTTCCATATATCGGGTGACCGGATCCACCGCTGCACTGTTCTCTCCCTCCCCGCTGTTATCCGTTCCACAGCCTGTCAGAAGAAATGATATAAATATACATAACATCAGACAACTCTCTCTGATCCCTTTCATTTGAGGCAGCTCCTTTCAATTTATTCTGCTTTTCTGCCGGCAGACACAGAGCAATTTCACCTGAGCCAAAACGCCCCTGGTGGAATTGTATCTAAAGAATCCTTCATCCACATCAGTTGAAGCTCTTAAAAACAATAACAATATTGATTGCTTCTACTGAATATATTTCTGCGCGATCCAACCCTCACTTCATTCGCTCACCCACATACATGCTGACCCGGTTCTGGATGATATCGGCTACGGTGGCAGCGTCCTTGTCACCCCCAAAATAAGCTCCGGCCTCCTCCATGATGATATCCATTATACCGGGATCCCCGCCGGCACTACGGTGAGTGTTCTCGATGATGCTGCGGTATAATTCCGCGTCCTCCTCCGTGATACACGAGAATCCCACTGCACCCTCTCTTTCCGTTAACAGAACCTGATATCTGACCTTCTCCTGTTCTGTACCGTTGATCGTCTGATACTCTACAGTCAACGCATCCTGGATCTTCTCTTCAAATACAGACCGCAGGAGTGGATTTCCCCTTGTATTCCTCTGCATATCTTCCATGAGATAGCTCTTGATAAACTCCCATGCCCCTTCCGGATCGCTGCTGTTCCGGCATATGGAAAAGCATTCCCCACAGGGAGCCGCCACTCCGCCGCCCAGCTCCTTCTCTCCATCTGTCACAGGAACGCCCGGCCACCGCAGCTCCACATCACCGAAACGGGCTCTCACCTCTGCCATTGACCAGGGAGTGGATAAATGGGGATGGTATAAAAAACATTTCCCACTGCTGTAAAATTCATAATAAGATTCCAGATCGTCAAACCCATCAGGAAGAGTATTGCAAAATTCCAGCATTTCCACAAATTCCGGCGTGTCAAAATGACATTCCCCGCTGTTCCAGTCCACAAAATTCCCCATACACCCCCCAACCACATAATTGAGTGTATACTCCTTGTTAGGATAATCGAAAACCACTTCCGCATGAGAGCTGTTTTCGAAAGCATCCAAGATCTCTCCAAACTCCCAGCTTTCCGTGATCCCTCTGTCAGCCCCCAATTCCTCCGCTTTCCCGCACATGGTACTTACGGCAAATGACGAGGGAAATATATACAAGCCTCCGTTTCGTTCAAATGCCTGCAGGATATTCTCAAAATAATCTTCCCTATGGAAATCCGGATCCGCATCCATAAGGTCATTCAGATCCATCATAAGCATTTCTGATGCCAGAGCCGGAGTGTAATACCCGTTCCATATCACCAGGTCAGGGCCTTTTCCAGACAATATCTCAAGAGGGAGCCGGTTTTCCAGATCCGCTGCCTCCAGTACGCGGGCTCCCTCCGCTTTATAGTCCATTATTTCTACAAAATAGGATGGGCTGCTGTCATTAAAGGCCCGGATCCGCTCCAGAATCTCACTGGTTATGGACGGAGATGTTACCACCGCTGTCAGCACCTGACGACCATTTGGGTTATATGCGGGATTCTCCATGATATCAGGCTGTGTTCCTCCCGCATCCGCCCCACTGCTACCAGAACTGTTAACCAGCTCCTCTGTGAAATCAGATTGTCTCTCTTCACCGCTGCTAACAGCGCTATTGACAGGATCACTTGTAACACTGCCCTGTCCCTCCCCGCAGCCTGTCAGAAAAAAGGATACACAGAACAACAAGCAGCACTTTCTTATCTTTTTCATCTAAAAACAGCTCCTCTCATTTTTCCAGAAAATATAAGACAATCCCACCCAAACCAAAACAGTCCGAGTGGAATTGTATCAAAAGCACTCATCCGCACAAATTGAAATCATACAAAATAATGGCTCTATGATAATTTTACTGAACAAAATCCTTAGCAATCCAACCGCTGGCATTGATAGAACTGCTCGTCACTCTCAACCATGTATAACCATCAACAATCTCAGCTTCTCCGCTTAAGATCACCCAAGGATCATTGACCGCATAAAATGTACCTACAATTGTCCCACTGAGACTGGGTGTTGCCCTCAATCGAACTTCGTTCCCTTTTACATAACGAAATGAATTCTCATAATCCGGCAAAATAAAAATCCTCGCACTGCCCGCGGCCAGTACCGGTTCCTCAGGCTGCTGTCCAGCCTCCGCCGCAAAGGCTGTCATCGATCCTGCCAGTACCATACAAAGTGATAAAACAGCTGCTACGTAAACTTTGATTTTTTTCATAAAAATCCCTTTCTCTTATAGCACATTCTCATGCGGATGAAAAGCACTTTCTGAAATAATGATCTATGTGACGTGCCTCATAGTATCAATCCTTTAACAAAACAGCACACACACATAACGGAAACAGTACAAGTGATCTGAGATCCTGATCAAAACAAAAGACGCTCAGCACTCCCAGAGCAAATGTTTCCGCAAGACCTCCGATCCGCTTCGCCCTCAGTATCCTTACATCCTCTATCGGATTCACCTTAGAATTACAGGGCGCATATCTCATTATCCTGTATATGGAGTAAACCAACATACATCCCAATCCCCAGGACATCCATTCCCCGCTGATCCCGGTCAGCAATGACGGGCACACACAGGGAATCAGCATTGTACAGAAGCATCCCAGATGGGACTTGCTGTGCCAGCCACCTGTCCAGTAGCGCATACTGCTGAATACGGCCATTGACAGAAACACTGCCGCCAGCTGATGTAATACAGCCCCTGTCAGAAAGATTCCCATCATCTTAAGTGACGTGTTCAGGCTGACCTGTATCCCGTAAAGTATGATCGGATAGTCTTCATCCGATACAGCACCGTTCCTCTTACACCAATCGGCTATTCCGCTGCATAACAGTTTCATCCTTTCATTGACCTCTTCCTTTCCAGAAGTTCTTTCGGCGGCTTGATCTCATAAGCACCAAGTGTCCAGCTTTTTGCTACACCTCTATATGCTGCCTTTTCAGCAATGAAAACAATTTTTTTTACAATTTTTCTCTTCATTTTTACTCCTTTCGTTGCCTTATTGTGTTGTAAAATGCTCTTTTTATGTTATATTATTGATGTTGTGGCTGTATTC
>CAMWWF010000361.1 GCA_947177885.1 uncultured Lachnospiraceae bacterium | reverse complement strand
GGCTTAAGGGGAAACAGTATTTCAATGATTTTTCAGTATCCGATGACTTCTGTGAATCCGATTGAAACTGTGGGAAGCCAGATTGAAGAAGTGATCCTCAATCATAATAAAATGAGCAGGGAGCAGGACCGGGCGCTTGCACGGGAAAAGCTGGAGATGGTGGGAATTCCGGGAGAACGGTCTGATGAATACCCGCATCAGTTTTCGGGAGGGATGAAGCAGAGGATCGTGATCGCCATTGCGCTGGCCTGTGATCCGGATCTTTTGATCGCAGATGAGCCCACCACTGCGTTGGATGTGACGATTCAGGCGCAGATTCTCCAGCTGATCAACAAGCTGAAGAAGGAAAGGAATACGTCCAATATCATGATCACTCATGATCTGGGAGTGATTGCCATGATGTGTGACGAGGTCGTTGTTGTATATGCGGGGCAGATCATAGAAAAAGGCACCTTGCAGCAGATTTTTAATGCGCCGGCCCATCCTTATACAAAAGGATTGTTTCAGGCGCTGCCAGATATCAATGACGGTACAAGAAAGCGTCTTACGCCCATCAGAGGACTGATGCCGGATCCTACCAAGCTTCCGGAAGGGTGTGCGTTTGCACCCAGATGTACACAGTGTTCACAGACATGCAGTCAGAAGAAAATAGAGTTGACAGATATAGGAGAGAACCATTTGGTCCGCTGCCTGTTGTGAGCAAAGTTTGCGTTATATGATTACAGGTTTTGCCTGTAATATGCAGGGGTATAAATCATGACAAATCTACTGGAAGTAAAACATCTAAAAAAATATTTTGACACAAAAGCAGGGTTTCTTCATGCGGTTGACGATGTGTCCTTTTCTGTAAGGAAGGGTGAGACTCTTGGTATTGTGGGGGAATCCGGGTGTGGGAAGTCAACTTTGGGAAGGACGATTCAGCACCTGCTTCCGGTCACAGACGGAACCATTATTTTCAAGGGGAAAGATGTCACCAGACTTTCCAAAAAAGAAGTCCGGGATTATATGAAGGAGGTACAGATGATCTTCCAAGATCCCTATTCCTCCTTAAATCCCAGAATGACAGTGAAGCAGATTATCATGGAGCCTTTATTAATTGACGGCATGAAAAAGAACGAAGCGGAAGCCCAGGTTCATAAAATGATGGAAACAGTGGGTCTGGATGTCCGTTTTGAGAATGCGTATCCCAATGAAATGGACGGAGGACGCAGACAGCGGGTAGGGATTGCCCGGGCACTGATTCTGCGTCCGGAGTTCGTCATATGTGACGAGCCGGTATCTGCGCTTGATGTTTCTATTCAGGCACAGATCCTCAATTTGATGCAGGACCTTCAGGAGCAGCTTGGCCTTACCTATATCTTTGTGACGCATGATCTTTCGGTGGTCAGGCATATCTCTGATAAGATAGCGGTGATGTATCTGGGGAATATGGTAGAATATGCGGATGCGGAGGAACTTTTTGCCAATCCTCTGCACCCTTACACCCAGGCGCTTCTGGCCTCTGTGCCTACAACAGATCTTTCCAAAGTTAAGGAAATACAGGCCATTCCCGGGGAGATCACATCCCCTATTGAACCGAAGCCGGGATGCAGATTTTCCTCGCGCTGCCGCTATGCTCAGGAAAAATGTTTCAGCATTCAGCCGGAATTGACGGCAAGCGGTGAAGGACACCAGGCAGCCTGTCATCTTATTGACGGACAGGAGGATTGATATGGCAAAGAAAACAATTTGGAGTCGAAATTACACATTGGTTTTCCTTGTGAATATTTTGAATGCATTCAGTTTCCATATTCTGGCGCCGACCATTCCCAAGTATGTGGTGTCCATAGGAAACGGAGTAGAAATTGCAGGATTTGCCGCCACGGCTTTTACAGTCATGGCCATTTTGACCAGACCCTTTGCGGGATATTATGTAAATATCAGGCGTAAAAAAATAGTACTGTGCACAGCATTGTTTATCATCTCCGTATCCATACTGGGATACGTCCTGTCTTGGCACATAGGGGCCATTTTGTTTTTCCGGCTGTTACACGGCGTGGGCTGGGGGATGGTGACTACAAGCAGCAGTACTGTGGCGGTGGCTTCACTGCCGGAGGAAAAAATAGGAAGCGGGATTGGCCTTTTCGGGATTGCATCATCTCTGGCATCGGTATTTGCGCCTAATCTGGGGCTTCAGCTGGTAGAGATGTCCAATTATACAGCGATGTTTCTGATTTCCTTTGCCCTGGCGGGGAGCGGTTGTCTGCTCAGTCTTCGGATTGAGGAAAAGAGTCTCAGGAAGGCGGAGGCAGGGCCGGAGAAGAGGAGGCTGATCGATCATTTTTTTTCAAAGGAGGCAGCCGTCCCAGCATTTACGATTCTGTGTGTGGGATTGGGTATGGCTACGATTTCCAACTTTATTGCGTTATATGCGGAAAAGATTCAGGTCGAAAATATCGGTTATTATTTTACGGTGGCGGGAGCCGTGATGCTGGTGATGCGGCCAGTGTTCGGAAAATTGTCGGACAGCAAATATAAGAGTGGAATTGTGTTTGCTGCACTGTTTGGGTATACCAGTGTCTTCGTAGTTCTTGGATTGAGCCGAAACCTGCAGACCTTTCTTGTGGCGGCGGTTCTCTATGGTACTTTTTATGGAGCCCTGTGCCCCATTGTCCAGACATGGTGCGTCAAGGCCGTGGATGCATCCAAGAGTGGGACTGCCAACAGTACTTATTATACAGCGCTGGATGTAGGACAAGGGCTGGGTGCTTCTCTGGGCGGCGTTTTATCCGTACGCTTTGGCTATGGCAATATGTACTTTTTTATGATTTTGCCTCAAATATGTGCTATACTACTTATAATTGTAAGTCTGTTTTTGAGACCGAAAAGAAGGATGACACAGATGTGAATAAACAGTGTGCTTCAAATTCTACAGGCTGTGAGAAAGGCATGGTTATTTCTATGAATGACAGAGTGACGATCAAAGATATTGCAAAAGCTACAGGAGTTTCCGCCAGCACAGTTTCCAGAATCCTCAATAAAAAGGGAAAGTACACACAGGAGACACAGCAGGCGGTCTGGAACGCGGTCCAGGAATTGAAGTATTCGCCCAATATCATGGCAAAGTCGCTTCGTTTCAAAAAGAGCACGCTTGTGGGAATCATGGTTCCCACGTTATATGATGATTTTTTTGGCCTTCTGGCGGATAATCTGGCCAGGGAGCTGCTTCGGTGTGGATTTTCTCCTATGATCTATTCTACTTATAATGATGAGGAAATTGAGAAAAGATACTGTAGTATGTTGGCATCTCTCAATGTCAGCGGCATCATTTACATATTGAAAGAAACTCCGGTCTGTGAGGAGTGTGCGGCGATTCCCTCCATATTTATCGGAAATGCACCGGAAATGTCGGAAAATTATGCCAGAATTTTATTTGATATTGTGGGAGGCGCTAAGGAAGCGACGCAGGAGCTGGTGGATGCCGGGTGCCGGAGGATTGTTTATCTGGAGTCCTCCCGCCGAAGAGAGCCTCGGGTTGGACGCTATCTGGGATATCAGCAGGCCTTGTGGGAGAATGATCTTCCTATAGAGGAGAGTCTTGTGGTCAACATAGGGGCCAAGGATTATGCGGACGCTGCGGACGCGCTGAACAAATTGATTGAGGCAGGAGTTGCATTTGACGG
>CAMWWF010000360.1 GCA_947177885.1 uncultured Lachnospiraceae bacterium | reverse complement strand
GTTCCTCCCCATCAGGCGGTAATCCATCAATTTGCCAGAGAGATGCTGGCTGGGGGCGGTAAGATGATTTTGGGCTCGGATTCTCATACCCGTTATGGTGCCCTTGGTACCATGGCAGTGGGAGAGGGTGGTCCGGAGCTGGTAAAGCAGCTGCTAAATCAGACTTATGATGTGGATATGCCCGGAGTGGTGGGAGTTTATCTGAAAGGAGAACCCGTTAAGGGGGTGGGACCTCAGGACGTAGCACTGGCCATTATAGGAGCGGTATTTAAAAACGGTTTTGTAAAAAATAAAGTAATGGAGTTCGTGGGACCTGGCATTGCAGCATTGAGTGCGGATTTCCGAATTGGTATAGATGTTATGACGACTGAAACTACCTGTCTTTCTTCTATTTGGCAGACGGATGAGGAGATCAGAACGTTTTATGAAATCCATGGCAGAAGCGAGGAATATAAAGAGCTTACGCCTGGAGAGGTGGCATATTATGACGGCTTGGTGGTGGTGGATTTATCCAAAGTTCGTCCCATGATTGCCATGCCATTCCACCCCAGCAACACTTATACCATAGAAGAGTTGAATGCAAATTTGACAGATATTCTGGATGAGACAGAGAAACGGGCGCTGGTAAGCTTGGACGGCGCCGTGGAATTCCACTTGAAAGATAAAGTGAAGAACGGTAAATTTATGGTGGATCAGGGTATCATTGCAGGCTGCGCAGGCGGCGGATTTGAAAATATCTGTGCGGCTGCGGATATTTTAAGGGGTAAGGATATCGGCTGTGACGGCTTTACCTTAAGTGTTTATCCCGCTTCCATGCCCATTTATATGGAGCTGATTAAAAACGGATGTGCTTCCGCAATTTTGGAGACCGGAGCTGTGATGAAGACAGCGTTTTGTGGTCCTTGCTTCGGGGCCGGGGATACGCCGGCCAATAATGCGTTCAGCATCCGGCATTCCACCAGAAATTTCCCCAACCGGGAAGGGAGCAAGCTTCAAAATGGTCAGATTTCGTCGGTTGCATTGATGGATGCCCGCTCTATTGCGGCTACGGCAGCCAACAGGGGCGTTTTGACACCGGCAACGGAATTTGACGGTGAAATTGGAAAATACAAATATTATTTTGACAGTAAAATATATGCAAATCGTGTATTTGACTCAAAGGGTGAGGCTGATCCGAGTGTGGAGATACAGCTTGGGCCCAATATCAAGGATTGGCCAAAGATGGGAGCGCTTACCGAGAATCTGATTCTGCAAGTGGTCAGTGAAATTCATGATCCTGTCACTACAACGGATGAGCTGATTCCTTCGGGAGAGACCTCTTCTTATCGCTCCAACCCATTGGGACTTGCTGAATTTACCCTGAGCCGGAAGGATCCGGAATATGTGGGCAGGGCAAAGGAGATTCAGAAGGCGGAGAAAGCGCGTGTTGCGGGAGAACATCCCTGCCAGGTGCTTCCGGCTTTAAAGGAACTGATGGGAGTTATCCAGAGGGATTATCCGGATGTGAATCATTCCAATGTGGGTTTTGGTTCCACGATTTTTGCGGTGAAGCCGGGAGATGGTTCGGCCAGGGAACAGGCCGCATCCTGCCAGAGAGTTCTGGGCGGCTGGGCCAATATTGCTAACGAGTATGCGACAAAACGCTATCGTTCCAACCTGATCAACTGGGGGATGCTGCCTTTTCTGATAGAGGCCGGAGAGCTTCCTTTTAAGAATCTGGATTACCTCTTTATCCCGAATATCAGAAAAGCGGTGGAAGATAAGGCGGATGTGATCAAGGCGTATGTGGTAGGAGAGGATTCTTTGAAAGAATTTGCGCTGTGTCTGGGTGACTTGACCGATGAAGAACGTCAGATTATCTTGAAAGGCTGCCTTATTAATTACAACCGTGTGTAAAGCATATAAATGGTGTTTACAGGCTGTTTGGGCTGGGAGGTTCTTTATAAGAATTGAATTGGCGCTAAGAACGGCGCAGGAAGAGAGATTGTTATGGAATTTAATAAAATGGTATCCAATCCCATGCTGGTGGGAGCCATAGAGCTGATGAAGGCGGAGGATACGCCGGAGCACCGCAACATGTTTATGGAAGAGCTGACAAAGGCAAGCTTCCTGTCTCCTGCGGTGGTGGAACCGGCGCCTGTGGAAGGAGAAGACGGTCAGCTCACCATTGCAAACGGAAGCAAAGTGCAGCTTCCCATGTTGTCCACGGCGGAAGGTACGAAATTTTTTATGGCGTTTACCGACAAAGCGGAATTAGAAAAATGGGAAGAGAAAAATCAGAAGCTGCCCATTTTTTCATTAAGGCTGGAGGAATTTGCCAATATGATACTGCGCAGGGACGCCAAAGGCAATATCTGCCCTGCGTTGGGACTGGTGGTAAATCCCTTTGGTGCAAATATCATCTTGCCGAGGGAAATGCTGGCGGGGCTTTTGTCTGCGCGGATTGCTCAGGCGAAACAAATGGCGGCGGCTTCCGCTCAGACCATGCCGCCTGTTCAGGAGATGCAGCCGCCTTTGCGCAGGCCGGAGGATACAAAAAACTAATAACGGACAGGGGGGGCTGTTTACCTTCAAAATGTGTCCGCTGATTTTCTTGAATAATCAAAATAAATTCCTGCAAAGGGTTTGATAAAGGTTTCTGAAAGAAACTGATATATTGAGCCTTTTGTGGGAATTTTAAATTTATGCCAACTATTTTTGGAGAAAGGATTTCATTGGCTTTCTTCCGGAATATATTCTGCATAATTCTCTTCCATTAGGGCAAACTGATAGCAAGCTATAAAAAGCAGATTTAGCTTATACGTAATTTTATTTTAAGGAAGGGAAGGCAACTATGAGAAGAAACAGAAGGAATAATGCCAAAAAAGAACGTGTTATCATGATTGCTTCGTCAGCGTTTGTGCTTACGGCTCTGACTATGACGGGGATTTATATGAAGTCAAATCAGGAGGAGTCTCAGAATGACGGCTACACCATAGACTTTACGCAGGTGGAGGACAATGTTCAGGATAAGCTCCAGGAGATTGCCCAGAATAATCAGACGGAAAATAGCCTGGGAGATAATTTGCAGGATCAGATAGGGACAGGTCAGGAAAGTCTTCCTTTCGGAATGAATGAGATGATTGGGCTGGAGGATGATCTGGATTATACGCCCATGGAGGCGGGATCCAATCAGATAGAGATTCCGGATCCGGCGCCTGAACTTCAGGAAACGCCTGTATTGGACAATTCGGATGCCCTGATACAGGACGCGCCTGCCAAGGCAACGCCGGAACCGGAAGTGGAACCGACCCCGGAACCAGAAGTAAAGCAGGAGAGCAAACAAACCAGTGGGGTTGTAACGAATACTTTGCATTTTGATGAGGGCAACGGTATGCTGCGTCCTTTAAACGGAGAAGTATTGATCCCCTTTGATATGGGAAAGACAGTTCGCTTTGTGACACTTGATCACTATAAGCGTAATCCTGCGCTGATGATAGCCGCTGAGCCGGGAACCGTAGTGACGGCATGTGCTGCGGGCAAGGTGATTAATATTTTTGACGATGCCATAATTGGACATGCTGTGACAATGGATCTGGGAGACGGTTATCAGCTTACTTACGGACAGCTGAACGGGATTAACGTCACATTGGATAGTTATGTGTCCATGGGGGATCAGATCGCCACAGTGGCGGAACCTACGAAAT
>CAMWWF010000359.1 GCA_947177885.1 uncultured Lachnospiraceae bacterium | reverse complement strand
GTTTTCAAGACCGCCTCGTTATGACCACTTCGATATCTCTCCAAGCGTGCCGCTGTCTCAGCGGCAAAAATTATTCTAGCAAAAAGGAAGAATAATGTCAACAACTTTTTTCATTTTTTTTACATTTTTTAAAATCAGCAATATGAAGGTCAGAGTATTTCATTATGTTCCACTCTCACAGAACCCCGAACAGCCCCGTTATATCATCATCCGCCATGATCCGGTCACTGGGCTTATTCTCATTGGCAAGCATTGCCTCCACTTTATTAGACAATGTCACATCGATAAAACGCCCGATTTCAATTCCCCTGAGTTCGAAGAACAGAAGCGGCTGATCGTCCAGACGCACCCCCACTCCGTACAGTGCGGCGGCCACATGCTTGCACATCAGCGCCCAGTCGGGGCAGCTGCAGTTAAAGCTGATCTCTCTGGGTGCGGGAAAAAGTCCCTCCCTTCCCTGAAACAATTCCTGCATCTCCTCCGGGAAATTTCCGGACAACAGCTTCTCCATATTTTCTATTTTGCGGCCGCATTTCCGGATGATCGCCTGGCACTTTTCCTCCGAGAGGGGACTGATCCGTATCTCCACCTTATAGGGAACCTTTCGCGTTCCCTGCACTCTGGCCGTGATCTTGCCCTTCTGTATCTTCAGGTCGATCACAGACCCGTTCCGCACATAGCGCTTTCCACGGTCAAGGCGGCTCTCATAGTCGGCATAGTGTTCCAGGTTATTACACCACGCCATACCCCACCAGTTTTTTACAATGCCCCTCCCATGGGCGGTCACCGGTTCAAGGACATTTCCCTTTTTCTTCTCCCGCTTCTTGCTTTCGGCAGCATTCTTCTGGAGATCTTTTGTTTTTGGCTGTTCATAATATTCCGTATTCCAATATCTGCTCATTCTTTTACCTGCCCGCATGTTGCGTCATGCATCTGTCCGCTCTGCTGTCATTCTGTTCTTATTCCACACTTTCCACACTCCCTTGGCAGGAGTATCGATTCCGGGAATTTCCAGACCGCTTTCCCAGCGGCTTTCCGGAAATCATTCCGGGTGATTCCTCCGCTTTTCCGGAAACCTTTCAACCGAAATGTCTGATTCCGCCTCCTGAGATTCCCAGAACGTGGGATGGCAATCGGGAAAGCGCCTACCGGCCTCTCCGCTTTTTGCCTTCCGGCAGCTCCAGCCGCAGTATGGACATCAGTTCCTCATTGTTCAGCTCCGTGATCCACTTCTCGCCTCCGGAACCGATCACATTCTCCGCCAGCTCCTTCTTTGACTCGATCATGGCATCAATCTTCTCTTCTATGGTTCCCTCACACACCAGTTTGTGAACGATCACATTTTTCTTCTGCCCGATACGAAAGGCTCTGTCCGTAGCCTGATTCTCCACCGCAGGATTCCACCAGCGGTCAAAGTGGATCACATGATTCGCCTTCGTCAGGTTCAGCCCCGTTCCTCCCGCTTTGACGGAAACTACAATAAAGGGAACATAGTTCTCTCCCTGAAAATCTTCCACGATCTTACTGCGCTTTGCCACAGGCGTTCCGCCGTGCAGAACATGTCCTCTCACACCGAATACCCCTGTCAGGAAATCCGCCAGATACTCCGTGATCTCCTTAAACTGGGTGAAGACAATGACTCGCTCACGTTTCTCGTAGATCGTCTCACAGATTTCCCGAAGCATCATCAGCTTGCCGCTCTCATCCGCGGCGTAAGCAGTCTGTCCCAGATACTGATCGGGATGGTTGCAGATCTGCTTCAGCTTCATGATAGTGGTGAGAATGATTCCGCTGCGCCGGAATCCTTCCACCTCCATGATCTTCTTCTCCATATCCGCCACCGTCCTGCGGTAAAGAACGATCTGCTTCTTCGTCAGCGACACATAGTCCACGCTCTCCAGCTTCTCCGGAAGGTCTGAGATAATGGTCTTGTCCGTCTTAAGGCGTCTCAGCATAAAGGGGGAAACCATGGCCTTAAGCTTCATATAGCCCTCCGGCCGGTCATCCAGCGCCTTGCAGTACTCGTGAAACTCTTTGGCGGAACCGAGCAGTCCTTTGTTCAGGAAATCAAACAGGGACCAGAGATTCATCAGTTCGTTCTCAATGGGTGTACCTGTCATGACAATACGCATTTTGGAAGAAAGCTTTTTGATTTCCCTGGTCTGCTTTGTGCCCGGATTTTTGATCGCCTGTGCCTCGTCCAACACCACACAGTCCCACTTTTTCTCCTGAAGTCCTTTGATGCGGGGCACCATGCCGTAAGTCGTAATGGTTAAAAAGGAATTGTCTTCCTTTAATTCCTCTTCCATTGCTTCCGTCTTTTTCCCATGAAGAACGGATATTTTCATATCGGGCGCGAATTTTTCCGCCTCCTTCTGCCAGTTTCCCAGCAGGGATGCGGGCAGCACCAGAAGTACACGGGCAGATCTGTCCGCAGTGCGCATTTTCTCCAGATAGGCCAATACCTGAACGGTCTTGCCCAGTCCCATATCGTCCGCCAGACAGGCGCCAAACCCCAGCTTGTCCATATAGTTAAGCCAAGTGTATCCGCTCTTCTGGTAAGGACGGAGTGTGGCATGGAAGGTTTTCGGGACCGCCGCCTTGCGGATCGTCTCCGGCTTTCTCAAGTGCATCAGAAATTCCGAAAGCCACTCCCCGTTGGAAACCGTTATCCCTTCCTCCGGCTTTCCGCGCTCCTGGCCAAGTTCCAGCTGCATGGCATTCAGAAGGGTCATTTCCTCCGGAAATTCTTCCATTTTCTGCAGAAGTTCACGGAGCTTTGCATGATCCACTTCCACCCATTTTCCTTTTAATAGTGCAAGTCCCTCGGTCTGTTCCAAAAGCCTCCTGATATCGGCCTCCGACAGTTCCATTCCATCCACCGTCAGCTTAGGCTGTACGGAGATCAATGTGTCAAAGCCCAGCATGGAGGGCTTGCGATCGCCCAGACTTGCCTCCAGGGAAAGACTGGAAGCCTTTCTCTTCCACCAGTTGGGAATCCTGCACAGAATCCCGGTATTTTCGATGGCCTCTATGTCCTTCAGAAAAGCATACGCCTCTTCCGCCGTCAGCCGCAGGGGATGGAACATCTCTCCGCTCTCTATGAAACCGCCGATCAGTTCCGATACCTCGGCGGCGCGGTTTAAGCAGGATAACAGCGTCAGCAGCTTTTCTCTCTCATTCTTATACTCCGTCAGGGCATATTTCAGGGGCACGTGTCTGACTTTCTCCTCCGCGTCCTTTGTGGCATAGGTGGCCAGAAAAGCGAAGGGGAAATCCACATCCTTATTTTCCACCAGATGGAAAAAGATTCTCTCCGGCACGTGAAGATGCTGGCTCTTTTCCGTCAGATACATTTCCACGGTTCCGCCGTAGTTTGAAATTTCCTGTGAGAAAACAGCCAAAAGACGATCGAAGACCGCACGGATCCATTTCGTGTCAATATATTCCGCCCCGATGGCAAAGGGTACCGCCCTCAGCAGATTCTCCACAGCCTCACCGGAGGGCCTGAGTTCCACCTTCTGCCTTGCAAGCTCAAGCTCCGGCAGGTCGGTCAATTGCTTTAAAAAGGAGTCGGAAACCAGGTACAGGAAATTCGCCGTAGCCGACAGATCCGCAGGTTTTTCCTCAAATCCCATTTGATATAACGCATGATATTTATCAATCTCAAAGCGTTCTCTCCAGTCCGCCCTGTCCCCGGCG
>CAMWWF010000358.1 GCA_947177885.1 uncultured Lachnospiraceae bacterium | reverse complement strand
GTCCAGCAGATACTCCTTCACCAGCTTTTCAAAATAGCCGGTCTTTACCTGAGTTCTCAGAAAAGCGAAGGTATCGTTTGCCTCGATATGGAGGAAGGGTCTGCTGTCATCATAAAGCCAGCTGTCCAGAATCTGGAGTCCGTACATCAGTCCCTTAGGATAGGAACCGAAATCCGCCTCCCTGTATTTGAACTCGTAATAATTGATGCCTGCCAGAAGTGCCTTTTCATCGAAGCCCTTCTCCACCAGACCGGAAAGCACCTGCCGGATAATATCCAGGAACTGCTGCTCCTTCTCCAGAGAGGTATCTTTGGCGATCACGCTGAAATAGGGCTGCCTGATGCCGTTCTCATAGATGCTGTACACATCCCTGCCCACACCGGCCTCCACCAGCGCCTGCTTCAAAGGCGCGCCGGGGGCGGAGCACAGGGCATAATCCAGGATCTGGAACGCCACATAAAGCTCTTTGTCAAGACTGTTTCCCACAGAGAGATTCCAGGAGAGAAAAGTATTCTCCTCCTCGTCCTCCCCCTCGCCGATGGGATATTCCCGCAGGGTTCTGCCCGGCTCCGTGAAAGCCGGTTCCTCCCCGATGGCAGAATCGATTTCCAACGGTTCGAAGGCGGACAGGTAATGCTCATCGATAAAGGCAAGCTTCTCCGCCATATCCATATTTCCGTAGAGATAAATGTAGCTGTTGGAGGGATGATAGTATCTCCTGTGAAAATCCAGAAACTGCTCATAGGTAAGCTCCGGGATCACCTCCGGGTCTCCTCCGGACTCACAGCCATAAGCAGTGTGGGGATAAAGCGCACTGCTGATCTCCCTCTCCAGCACATCATCCGGGGAAGAGAAAGCGCCCTTCATCTCATTGTAAACCACACCGTTAATGGTAAGACTTCCTTCCTCATCCATCTCATAATGCCAGCCCTCCTGGCGGAAGATGGATTCGTTTTCATAAATATTGGGGTAAAATACGGCATCCAGATACACATGCATGAGATTCTGAAAATCCTTGTCATGGCAGCTTGCCACAGGATAAATGGTCTTGTCCGGATAGGTCATGGCATTTAAGAAAGTATTCAAAGAGCCCTTCACCAGCTCCACAAAGGGATCCTTCACCGGAAATTCCCTGGAGCCGCAGAGCACCGAGTGCTCCAGTATGTGCGCCACTCCGGTGGAGTCTTTCGGAGGTGTGCGGAAACCGATATAAAACACCTTGTTCTCGTCGTCATTTTCCAACAGCGCTATCTTCGCCCCCGTCTTCTTATGGCGCACCAGATAGCTCATGCTCTTGATGTCTCCTATTTCTCTCTTTTCAATTACCTCGTAGGCAGATAACTCTTCCACTCTCATATTGATCCTCCATTTCTGCACTGCTCCATCCTTTTCTAAATCAAATGTCTGTATTCTCTACGCCCATCGACAACATAGTAAATCGTAACCTCTTTTTTCCCCCTCATTCACTTTATAAAAAGCAAGATGATTTTCCACTATCAAAAAATAATACCCCTGCTTTTTCAAAATAGAATACCTTGGAACAGCATACCTGTCCTGCGGCTTATCCTTTATTTCACAGCCCCATCAACGCCAGCTTGCTGACAGACAGTTCCTGTATCACAAGCCCTTTCTTCTCCTTTTCCGCCACCGGCATCTCCACCAGTTCCTCGATGGTCAGGTTTCTGGTGACATACTCCTTTTTCTTCTTTCCCAGAAGTCCGGTTTTCTCTTCGATGACATTTACCTTGACCCGGGCCTTCATATGCCTGTAGGTCTGTACCAGGAATTTCCCCTTCTCCAGGTAATACAGATGGGTTTCCAGGGTATCCTCCCTGTCCGCCTCCGGCAGGATATAGCGTTCCACGATCATGCGGAATTTAAACAGGATATCCTCTTCCTCCAGAAGCTCTCCGATGGTATACTTGCTCCCCACATAGATCCTGCCGGTATCCTGCATACTGTATTTATAGTCTTCATAAGTTTTCTTCTGCATATTGGATGTCCTCAATCTTAAACCCGCTCATGCGCATGGCATCCCGGATACTCTTTACGGATAGCCCCGTCTCTTCCGCCAGTTCCTCTGGCGTCACCTTCCGGTGCAGTTCCTCCGCCAGCTCCCTTGCCCTGTCCGCTATCTGATTTACCTTATCCGCCACCCTGCGGTCCGTCTTTTCATTGGAGGCATTCTCCTGAATATACTCTTCCATGGCGTCCATAATCATTTTCGCAAGCATTCCCTGGGCCTCCTCCGGTTTCTCCAGACTGCCCAGCATGCCTGTCCCGAAGGTCAGGGCAAGGTTACCCTCGCCGATCAGATCCTCCAACAGCACGCCCTGTCCCGTATAAAGCTTCGCAATGTCTATGACATCCTTCAGGTATACTTCCACCAGCTTTGCCTGGGCATCCGCCTCCCCCGCCATAGCGGCTATGGTGTAGCCCTCGATCTCTCCCTGACTGTGGACAGGCAGCGCCGCGATCTCATCCATGTACTCCTGCAGATAGCTCCGCTCCTCATCCGTCAGATACTCATCCATATCCACCGGCTCACCGATTCCTATTTTCTGTTTTTTCAGATAATCATAGACCATCTGCAGCTGCGCGTCGGAAAGCACCAGCTCCTGAAAAGCCGCCTTCACCTGTTCCTCACTGATGCAGCCGCCCTGCTCCCTCGCCTGCTGTTTGACCTGCTCTAAGGTTTTGGCAAACCAGATTTCCTTATCCATGCATTCCTCCTCTTTTCTTTCCATATGCTCTCGAAATCTCCATCTCCCTTACATTTCTATTTCACATGAGTATGCGTAAACAAATGCTGCTGGCAGTACTCATAATTGCCGTTGCACTTGGAGCAGAACCGGAATTCCAACGTCGGATCGTCCTCGTCCGTCCTGCCGCAGATCGCGCATTTATGCTTTGTGATCCTGGGATTCCTTTTGATCTCATGCTTAAATTCCGCCCGCCGTCTCACCTGCTTCGGCGACATATGGATATGGCTTCTGGTGGTAAAGAAAAAGATCACGAAGTTCAGCAGGGATGAGGCGATCGCTACCCGGACCGCCAGACGTCCTGTGACAATGAATTCCCATGCCAGAAGCACCCCGTAGATGATGCCCATCCACTTTACCTTGACGGGGATCACGAACATCAGCAGCACCTGCACATTGGGAAAAGTAGCCGCAAATGCCAGGAAGATGGACATATTGATATAATAGGTGCTGAAGAATATGGATCCGTAACTGGAAAGAGCGGCCGTCAGCTGCGCATTCATTCCTCCGGAAAGCAGATACTCCGCTCCCAGCCACACAAAACTGCCCAATACCGTAAACAGCATTCCCGACAGCAGAAAGACATTATAACGCCATGTCCCCCATGTGCGTTCCAGTGTAGTTCCGATGCTGTAATAAAAGTACAGCATGATCAGAGTAAAGATATCCAGCGAACTGGGAGGTACAATGATCCATGTAAAGATCCTCCAGATCTGCCCGTGCAGTATCTTATAAGGATCCAGTGTCAGAAACAGCAGAAAGCCCCCGTTAATGACCTGGATCACATAACCCACCGCATAACAGAGGATCAAGACCAGCGGCAGATTCCTGATCGCATATTTTCCGAATTTCTTTTCCCATTTACTCATAAAATGTCCGTTCCTTTCCCTTTTCCTGTCATACCGGCGGAACCGGCACAAGCGAATCCCACGGAACTGCGG
>CAMWWF010000357.1 GCA_947177885.1 uncultured Lachnospiraceae bacterium | reverse complement strand
AAGCTGAACAGCATGCTGTTTATAGATTTCTTCCTTTCCGTATTTTTCGTGATTCTGGGAACATATTTCCTGTTCACATCGGGCAGTATTATTTTCTTGAAGGTAATGAAGAAAAATAGAAAGTTTTATTACCGGTCGGACAATTTCATAACGGTGTCCGGTATGCTCTACCGCATGAAGAAAAACGCAGCCAGTCTATCCAATATATGCATCTTTTCTACCATGGTGATCATTACAGTGGTATGTTCCCTTTCCGTATATCTGGGGCTGGAATCCATTATTTCTTCCCGGTACAACGGAAATATACAGGTCACCTTTATAGGGCAGGATCCCACGGACAGACAGGCGTTGAGAGAACAAGTCACGGCGCTGGCGGAGCAATATGATGTGGAGCCGGAGAATTATCTGGACTATGCCAGAGTGAAACTGTCCGCGCATCTGGATGGCGTACAGTTCCGTGTGGAAGAGGAGCTGCAACGCGATTATGAGAACTGGTTTACGGTAAAGCTTCTTACACTGGAAGAGTACAATCTTGTGGAGGGAGTCTCTGAGAGCCTGGAACCGGAAGAAATATTGATCTATTCCACCGGATGGGATTTCGGCAGCGACAGAGTCCTGTTCGGAGAGAAGGAATTTTCTGTGAAAAAGGAATTGGAGAGCAGTTCCTTCGGCCGCAAGGTGGAGAGTGATACCTTCGACCGCAGTTATATCGTTGTGGCGGCAGACGAGAATGTACTGAGAGAAATTGCAGGTCTTCTGAACACGGATGCAGAGAATAACCGGACATATGTCTGCTGTTTTGACCTTCCCAGAGAGGGAGAGGCGGCGGACTGTTTTTCCGGAGACTTTGAGCAGTATGTGTCCGGCCTGAACGGTTTTGCCGGTTATGCGGACCATCGTCAGAGCATGCGGGATTCGGAGAGCATGTACGGAAGTCTCCTGTTCATCGGTATCTTTTTCGGACTGATCTTTCTGATCTGCCTGCTGATCATCATGTATTATAAGCAGATCACAGAAGGCTTTGAGGATCAGAAGAATTTTGAGATCATGCAGAAGGTGGGACTCAGTGATGATGAAATCCGCCGCACCATAAAGAAACAGATCAGAATGGTATTTTTGCTGCCGCTGGCGGGAGCGCTGCTTCACACAGTAGTAGCGCTTAAGATGATCATGCTTCTTTTGAGCGCTATCAATTTTTATGAGAAGGAACTTCTGCTGGTCTGCGCTCTGGCCACATCCTGTGCCTTCGCCATATTCTACAGCCTGTGTTATAAGCGGACATCGGGAACCTATTATAGGATTGTGAAGAGGATGTGACTATAAAACAGCCCCGCGGTGGACGGGTGAACAGATATGCAGATGGGGCTGAATTCCTGCCGTCCGGTCTGTTTAGATTGACTTACCGGGGAAATGCTTCTATAATGTGGATGTAAGAGAATTATCCGCTTTCGCGGTATGCCTGATACTCCATCCGACCGGAAAATTGAAGTTGTGAATCGCCTGTTTTGCAGCGCCATAGTCCAATTTCTGACCGGATGGAGCTCCGGCTTAACTGTGGAGTGTGGAACAGCAGATTTCACTGAACAGTCTCCAAGCTGTGTGCCCTTGTGCTGCCGGATGCACAGCTGCCGTAAGAGAATAGTTCCGGCCGGTGTATCGGATCCGGGCTGTCAGGGCAGCGCAGAAATGAGGTTTATATGGAATTAGAAGGCAAAGTAGCGATCGTCACAGGTGGAAGCAGGGGTATCGGTTTTTCCACGGTAAAGGCTTTTTTGGAGCAGGGAGCTTCTGTAGTGCTGTGCGCCAGCCGTCAGGAGACGGCGGATAAGGCCGTGGCTCAGTTGAAGGAAACATACCCCGATGCAAAAGTGGAAGGTATCTGGCCGAATCTGAGCAGTCTTGCGGATGTGCAGGAGGCTTTTGACAGGGTGGCGGAAAAATACGGCAGCATTGACATTCTGGTGAACAATGCCGGGGTGTCGGAGAGTACGGCTTTCTCCGATTACACGGAGGAAACTTTTGACAAGGTGATGGATCTGAATGTAAAAGGAATGTTCAACTGTTCCAAGGCTGTGGAACCTGTGATGGAGAAGCAGGGCAGCGGTGTTATCCTGAACACCTCTTCCATGGTCAGCATCTCCGGTCAGCCCAGCGGCGTGGCCTATCCCACCTCCAAGTTCGCAGTGAACGGATTTACACTTTCTCTGGCAAGGGAGCTGGGGCCCAAAGGAATCCGTGTGAATGCGGTGGCCCCCGGCATTACGGAGACGGATATGATGAAGGCGGTTCCCAAAGAGGTCATTGAACCCATGATCGCACGCATTCCCCTGCGCCGTCTGGGGCAGCCGGAGGATATTGCAAATGCTTTCGTATTCCTTGCATCGGAGAAAGCTTCCTATATCAGTGGCGTGGTACTCAGTGTGGACGGGCTGATGAGAACCTGACGTTCCGGTGGAAAGCTCTCCCTTTTGCATATGACAGTGTACATGATATAATACACTCAAGAATCCAGCCGCTGCGCGTCTGTCACGCTCCGCGCTCAATGATTCTTTCGTTATCATGTCAGGTGAAATCAAATGTCCGCTTCGCAGCCGCTTGATTTCCTGCTGACATGATATAATGAGCATTGGCGATAAGAACATGCCTGCATGTTCGGTGAGCGGCTAATGCTGATCATAAATCGCAGATTTATGATATACTGTCATGGCAAAAGGGAGTTTTTATGTCTGCCGATAGTCTTCCGGGATTCTCTTGCTTACTATAAGGATTCATATACCGGAATAATGTCAAGCGGAGCATCCGCAGTGATAGTCCGGGGACCGCTGTAAATCTCATGGCTGTGAATGCTCTTCCAGTTTCCTTCAGGCAGATATACCTGCCGCTCGGCCATTCCCTGATACAATATGGGAGCCACCAGATATCTGGGGCCGAACATATACTGATCACTGATGTTCCAACATATGTCATCATCGGGAAACTCGTAAAACATGGTGCGGATCACGGGAGAACCGTTGTCACTGGCTTCCTGCATCAGGGACTGGATGTAATCTTTCATACCCAGACGGAGATCCAGATATTTTCTCAGGATCCGCAAGACTTCTTCGCCGTAACTCCAAAGTTCGTTGGGCTGTCCTGTTGCGGAGAATCCTCCGCCGTGATCCAGGTCTGACAGGGCCGGGATATTATGGGGGCCCCTGTCGCCATGCATGCGGAGCACAGGGCAGAATGCGGAAAACTGAAACCAGCGGATGAGCAGCTCGTTAAAGTGTTCCTGCCGGACATCGCCAAAGAATCCCCCGGTATCGGATACCCACCAGGGAATGCCGGCAATGCCCATGTTCAACCCGGCGCTCAGCTGGTCACGGAGGGCGGTAAAGTTGGACTTAATGTCCCCCGACCACACCAGAGCGGCATATTTCTGGCTGCCTGCCCAGGCACAGCGCAGAAGATTTACGATATCTTTCTGTCCCTGGGCTTTCATGCCCTGGTAAAAAGCTTTCGCATGTTCCAGAGGATAGCGGTTGCTGACCTTCAGGGCAGTGCCGGCGTAGTAGCGGTAGTTTTCGAAATCATAGGCGGCATATTCCGGTTCCGCCTCGTCCAGCCAAAACATGTCAATGCCGTATTCATAATAATTTTCTTTTGCCTTGTTCCAGATAAATTCCCTGGCTTCGGGATGGGGGGCAGCATAGATCACGGTATCGCCCTGAAAATCAA
>CAMWWF010000356.1 GCA_947177885.1 uncultured Lachnospiraceae bacterium | reverse complement strand
GCAGGCAATATACGAAGGGATACTGATCAAGGAAAGTCTGGAGGATGATACGGTCATCGATCTTCTTCACGTCCATAAAGTCGAATTATGGGATACCGGCGGAAAACCGAAATATTGGACCGCATTATTTTTCACATGCAACAGAAAGGATTTCCCGGAACAGATTTCCCGGGTCATGGCATCGGATCCGGACAATGGCGGAAACTGGTTTGTTGATTTCAGATCAGGCGGCGAGAAATACATTGTATTTAAAAACAGGATTCTAAAGTATCGCATAGGGAATCAGGCCGAAAAAGATTCTGTATGTTCGGAATGCCGTAAGATGGGCATCCCGGAAGAACAGATGCACTGGCCGGAATAGACTCAAAACGTACATGCCCGGGAGCATTATCAGATACAGACTGTGTCTCTGATGACCACTTTTTCACAGAGGCACGGGAAAACTGAAACGGAACTGGAAATGAAAAAAACAGAAAGAGAACAGGAGGCTCACAGGAAAATATGAAAGTATTATTAACGTCAGCGGGACTGGAAACAGAAGAGATCAAAGAATACTTTGTGAATATGGCGGAAAAAGAAATGTCGTCGGTAAAGGCATTATTTATCCCCACCGCGGCTATGGACGCGGAAGCCGTAAAGGTATTGCCGAAGTGCATGAATGACCTGTTAAAATGCGGTATCCGGAACCAAAATATCCGGGTATATGATCTGCATACCGGAATGGATCTTGAAGAGCTGCAGCAGTATGATCTGGTATACCTGTGCGGCGGAAATACCAATTATCTGCTTGAAAGGATCAATGCAACCCATTTCAATGAAACCCTGATGAAATATATCCGAACCGACGGACTGGTAATAGGCGTGAGCGCCGGGAGCCTGATCTTCTCAAATAACATACCTGACAATCTGGGCCTGATAAACACGAAATTGGATGTTCACTGCGCCGAAGGAGAAAAAAGAGGTAAAGTAGCCTATCTTCTAAAGGATAATGTGCGGCTGACAAATACCTGCGCGCTTGCCATACGGGATTTTCCGGACGGATTGGAGATCATCGGCGAGTAGCACAAAAGTCTCCACCCGGTCAGGAATTGGACTTGTGGGCTGCATGGCTCGTACCAGTGCCAGGCAAAATTTCGATGTCAATGCGGTGGTATCGTCCGGAAATCTTAACGATGCAATGGTGCGAAACAGGTAGTACACAAGTTCAACTTCAGTCCGGATGGCGTGCCGGAGCGTGTTTGAAAATGCTTTCTTCAGAGTATACGCCACACTGTGTGGGACGCAAGACCCAATTGGGGAGGCGTAGTGTGGCTACGCCCGCCAAATTGGGGCACAGCAGGCCGCGAAGTGGGACGTGCGAACCGGGAGAATGATTTTATCAAACATGCTCTGGTCGGACAGCATTGCTCCCTCGTGTCTACATCCCGATCATGGATGTAAAATCCTTCATCGTCTCGGATATTTTGATCTGCTGCGGGCATACCTGCTCACAGCTCCCACAGCCGACGCAGTTGGCCGGGCGCTTTTCCTGCGGCATGCTGCCCACTGCCATGGGAGCGATGAAGCCGCCTCCGGTCAGCTTATGTTCGTTGTATAAAGCTATCAGCTCCGGAATGGGAAGGCCCTTGGGACAATGGCTGGTACAATAATGGCAGGCTGTACAGGGAAGTCCTCCCTTTCTGATCTCTTCGTCCGCGCATTTCACCAGAGTGTCAAATTCTTCCCCGCTCAAGGGCTCATCCGTCTCATAGGTGGCAATATTGGCTCTCAGCTGCTCCAGACTGGACATACCGGACAGCACCATTGTCACGCCGGGAATGCTTTGCAGGAAGCGGAATGCCCATCCGGGAACCGTTTCCTCCGGGCGCATGGACTGCATTGCCGATGCCAGCTCTCCGGAAGCTTTTGCAAGCTTTCCGCCCCGCAGCGGTTCCATGACCCACACAGGGATACCGGCTTTCCGCATAGCGGCAACCTTCTCCTGAGCATTCTGAAAATGCCAGTCCATATAGTTCAGCTGAAGCTGACAGAATTCCATATGCCGGCCATAAGCATCCAGAAAGCGTTGGATCACCTCCACACTGCCGTGAGCCGAAAAGCCCAGATGCCTGATGCGTCCATTCTCTTTCTGTTTCAGCAGATACTCAAAAATCCCATATTTCGGGTCAAGGTATGCATCGATGTTCCCCTCATAGACATTATGGAAAAGATAGAAATCAAAATACTCTGTCCGGCACTTTTCAAGCTGTCTCTCAAATATTTCCTCCACCTTGTCCATATTGGAGAGGTCATAGCCCGGAAATTTGGTGGCAAGGTAATAGCTCTCCCGGGGATACCTGGACAGATACTTCCCCGCAGTCAGCTCGGAATTGCCGTCATGGTATCCCCATGCCGTGTCAAAATAGTTGATCCCGCTCTTATAGGCACAGTCGATCAGTTCCGCAGCCGCTTCTTCGTCCACTCTCCCGTCATTGCCGTCGATCACAGGCAGGCGCATCATCCCAAGCCCCAGACCGGACAACTGAATATCCTGAAATTTTCTGTAAATCATGTACTTTCTCCTTTCCCGGATCTTTGATCATTTAAACCATTTCTGTTGTGCACGCCACATACTTCCCCATTCACAAGTTCCCGTTTCTCACAGGGCACCCGCATATTTCTGCCTTTATGATATAGGACCCGCATATGCCGCTGCTTTTGATTATAACAGAAAACAGTACATCACGGCAAATACTTATATCCTATATCATCCCATATCTAAAAGCTATATCTGTCTGTGCTCGACCATACCTGCTGATGGTAATTCATCCTGCCCTTTGAAGATCAACCGGTTTCACATGTTGCTCATTTACGCATCCGGTTCTTCTCTCCTTTATTCCTGACTGTCTAGAGCGTGTTTGAAAAATGCTTTCTCCGGGATGTGCGTCACACTTTGGGAGACGTAGTGGGGCTACGTTGACCAAATTGGGGCGCAGCAGGCCGCGAAGTGGGGCGTGCAGACTGGGGGAATGATCTGATTTCCCATTTGTACATGCCAGCGCAAAATGATCTGTACGCTGCTCTTGCCATATTTTTCTGCCATTGCGGTAAATATTGGTTCTTCCATCAGCGCCCTGTCTCCGTGTCCCACACACATTTTCAGTGGAATGATACAGGAGTCAAATGGTTCTATCCACAAAATATAATATCTGTTTCTCGCCCAGCCATCTATCACTGTAACAGGCTTATCCTCACGGATCGTATACATATTGAGGATCCTGTTGTCCTACAGTCCCTCTCCCGTATCCGCTATGATCAGCTCCTGCACTCCATTACCGTCCACATCATACAGCGCGTACCCGACGCCGGCCAATGTCTCCTCCACAGTGCGTCCTATGCGGGCCTCCCGGACACCTGTACCGATCAATCCGCCGTCTGCCGCTTCCTCATCCTTTCCAAGGATCACTTTATATACGCTGTCAAGAATCCCCCTGTAAGCATCTGGCACACTTCCATCCTGCGGGGTCTTTGCCACGCTGCCCGTCGCATTCCCCGCCGCGGGTGTGCCCTGACCGGAAGATGTATCCGTCACTAAATGATATACCTCATCAACCGTCATTTCACTTTCCTGCATATGCTCCGAGACCTCTGACATCATATCCTCCGCCAGAAAAAATTCCTTTTCCCCCGCCAGGAATATTCTGGCTGTGGGACGGGGGATCATGCCCTGCAGACCTGCCCCTGTGATATAA
>CAMWWF010000355.1 GCA_947177885.1 uncultured Lachnospiraceae bacterium | reverse complement strand
ATTCCTCTACGTCTCGTTGGCTCGGTTATGTGTATAAGAGACAGGAATGAAAGCGCTCAATCCATGCCAGCCGCCGCAGAACATCAGGTCAAAATCCTCCTGACCGATCATTGCCGTGGTCAGCTTATCCTTGTAATCACCGCCTGCTACCCATGCAAAATCCAGATGGATATTGCTCATAATGGGATCATCCGCGGTCATCTCCTCATATCTCTCCAACACCTTATCCAGATTACGGAATTCATTCATGACGCGGATCGTGAGCGTCGTTTCCTCTATCTGAGGCGTCTCCGCCTGACTCCCTCCATCGGAAGCAACCCCTGACGATGCCGCCTGGCCTCCTCCATCGGACGAGCTTCCTGTGTTTCCCATCTGCTGGCCGTCATCTCCGCCGCAGGCTGCCAGTGAGACGGTCATGGCCGCTGCCATTGCCAGTGCCATGGCTCTTTTGAAGAACTTCTTTTTCATACTCATTTCCTCCTACCTGTTTCTATTGCTTCTTACAGCAATCTGTTTCGGTCTCCGCATCCTGTGCTTCCGTTGCGGGACTGAGCCTGATCCAAATGCCATTTACGGCAATTTGTCCCACACCCGCTCCACCGGCACCTTAACCGGAAGGGAAGCACCTTCTGAACAGTTACGGAAATCTATAATACAACGCTTTCCGGGGCTGTCACGACAGGAGTTCCCGTCACAGAGTATCGCAGATACAGTGCTAAACAGGAACCGTTCCTCTGTGCGGCAGTCCCGTATTGCGTGGTACTAACGCATGGAGCTTAACCCTTGATCGCCCCCACCGTAAGGCCGCTGGTAAAGTACTTCTGAACATAAGGATACAAAAAGATGATGGGGCCGATGGCCACTACCGTAGTAGCCATTCGCAGGGAATTGGTGGGAATCTCTCCCGCGGATATGCCCGTGCTTCTGGCCATCTCTTTCATGGCGTCCGCGTTTCGCAGCATACGCATCAGCAGATACTGCAGGGGAAAGAATCTGCTGTCATCCAGATACAACATGGCGTTGAACCACTGGTTCCAATAACCCAGCGCATAGAAAAGACTGAGAGTGGCAATTCCCGGAACGGACACCGGAAGTATGATCTTCCACAGGATCTGAAAGTCGTTTGCACCGTCCATGTACGCCGATTCCGACAGTTCATGGGGGATCCCGTTGAAGAAATTCCGCATCAGGAACATATTCCATGCACCGAACGCCACCGGGATGATCAGTACCAGAAGATTATCTTTCAAGTTCAGATTCTTTGTGATCAGTAAATAGGTGGGCACCAACCCGCCGCCGAACAGCATGGTAAAGTATACAAAAAACGTGATCACATTGCGGAACTTCACTTTCTTAAGGGAAAGCGGATATGCCATGGTAATGGTCAGGAACATGCTGAAAGCAGTGCCTGCTACCGTTGTGAAAATGGTCACTCCGTAAGCACGGAAGATCTGTGCATCGCCCAGCACCACCTTATAGGCCTGCAGGGTAAAATCTTTCGGAATGATCGGGAATCCGTAAATGGCGAAATTGGCTTCCGTCTCAAAGCTGCTTCCCAGTATAATAGCAAAGGGAATCAGGCAATAGATACAGAATATGGTTGCTATGGCATACACCACCACCTCAAATATCCTTTCTCCCCCGGATTTTCTGATCTTAGTGCCATGTGTGACTGCTTTTTTACTCATCGCTCTCACCTCTCTTCTAGAAAATAGCCGCATCCGGCTCCAGCTTTTTCGTAGCAGAATTCGTGGTAAATACCAGGATCAATCCCACAATGGACTGGAAAAAGCTTGTAGCGGTACTCATCCCCAGATTGTTCAGCTGGCGTAGTGCCCTGTACACAAATGTGTCGATGACATCGGTTGTGGGGTACAGGGAAGCGTTATCTCCTACCAACGCATAGATCATTCCGAAGTCGCCGTTGAAGATCTTCCCCACGCTCATGATCGTCAGCATGATGGCCGTTGTCTTCAGCAGAGGCAGTGTGAGCCTTGTGATCTGCTGAAGTCTGGTAGCGCCGTCCACCCTGGCCGCCTCGTACATTTCCTGATCGAAACCGGTGATCGCCGCCACATATACAATGGTACCGTACCCGGCTCCCTGCCAGATCTTCAGAAGCACCAGTATCAGCGGCCACCAGCCGGGAGTATTGTAAAACATGGGATCTTCCCCGCCGCTTTTCACGATCCACTGGGTCAGTATGCCGCTGCCCCCGATGATACCGCTCATAAACATTGCAACCACCGTCCATGACACAAAATGGGGAAAGATGGCAATGGTCTGCACCACCTTGTTGTAAACCTTGTTCTTGATCTCCACGAATACCAGCGCCAGGATGATCGACAGGATAGTGGAGCTGGCTATAAATAATATATTCAGGAAGATCGTATTGAAAAATATCCGGCCCACTCCCTTGTAGTTAAACAGGAACTGGAAGTTCTTCAGCCCGACCCATTCGCTTCCCCAGATACCCTGTTTATATTTGAAATCCTTAAACGCGATCAGTACACCATACATGGGATAATAGCAGAAGATCAGTACCCATATGATCGTGGGAAGTGTCATCAGGTACAGCAGCTTGTTCTTCCACAATTCCTGCACTCCTCCCTTAAAACCCAGGCGCTCTCTGTAAGGTTTGTCAGCCTTCTTCTTTGTTTCCTTCACCATGCTCCCTCCCGTTCAAATGCCATTCATGGCAATATGTTCCGCATTCGTTTTTACCTTTCACTTAATTGTAACTCTGCGTATTTGGCAAACCTATATTAAAAAAACTAGAAACATGGTAATTTTTGAAACAGCTTTTATAAATTTCATTTGGGTGCCCGTATGCATAAAAAATCCCTCCAAACCTCAAAACAGGTCTGAAGGGTGGCGTATAATAATGAAAGGAGATGCAGATCCAGTGTGCTGACACGTTCATTTTCAGCCAAATGACGCAGAATGAATTTTCAAACACGCTCTAGTTACCTGTCACGCGGATCTTCCACGATCTGCCCGTCATCGATCAGCTTTCGGAAAATATGATCAAACACAGCCGCTTTCATATATCCTCCGATCCCCATAAGGAACAGAATGGGAAAATAAACAAAAAAATAAGTCAGGAACAGTTCCAGTACACTGATCATCAGGATTGCCAGCGACCAGCCGGGATTGCGGAGCATGAGCACACATGCCATTCGGAGATGTCCGGATACGGTATTTTCAAATTTCGCCATTCCCGCGAAGACATAGACGGAAGCCGTCAGCGCCAGCAGAAACAGCATGACAAAAAGTACTGTCTGCAGCTGAATCCCTCCCGTCACACCATAGTAAAAAATGTTCACTGCAAACACAAGCTCCGCCAACAGGCAGATGATCCCTGTGGGAATTCCCTGTTTCAGGTTCGAACGGAATGCTCTGAAGAAACTCTCCCCCACATACCCCTCCTGATCCCTGACCGCTTTCAGCAGCACCTCGTAAAGAGCCGCCGTGGCGGCT
Organism: uncultured Lachnospiraceae bacterium; assembly: GCA_947177885.1. The sequence continues at coordinate 254 of CAMWWF010000355.1, read as the reverse complement.
CCCCATGTGACGATGGGGATACTGCACAGAAACCATAGTATTCCCACATAAAACATCAATACCAGTTTGCCGATCCCTCTGGCAAAAGGTGAATTTAAACTGAAAAAATGCATAGCCCGCCTCCGTTCATACTCATTTGCCGCCCGCATATTCCGTCAGCTGCTCCTGAATGGCTGAGAGATATCTGTCAAATCCCGAAGCCCGAAGCCTCTCATTGGCCGCGTCCAGGTTCTGCAGGTAATCCTCCCCATATC
>CAMWWF010000354.1 GCA_947177885.1 uncultured Lachnospiraceae bacterium | reverse complement strand
ATCAGAAACCGGGAGATTGGATTTATTTTTCAGGGTTTTAACCTGATTCCCAATCTTACAGCCATTGAGAATGTGGAGCTGCCTTTGATCTACAGGGGGGTGGGGAAAGCGCAGCGCATGGAACTGTCGAAAAAGGCTTTGAAAAAGGTAGGGCTGGAACACCGCATGGATCATAAACCGGCGGAGATGTCCGGAGGCCAGCAGCAGAGAGTGGCCATTGCCAGAGCCATTGCCCAGGCGCCGCCCATTATCCTTGCCGATGAGCCTACCGGCAATCTGGATTCCCATTCCACGCAGGAGATCATGGGAATTCTGAAGGAATTATATGAAGAGGGAAGAACCGTGATACTGATCACTCATGACAATGAGATTGCCGCTAAGGCAAAACGGGTGATCAAGATCAGGGACGGACATATTGAAGCGGACACCGCAGGTACGGGAGAGGTGTCTGACGGCACGGCGGACGGAAATGTCGCTGCCGGCCGGAATCCCGCACAGGAAGCCGTGGAACCGACTGCCCCGGACGGCGATTGAATATCAACAGCGCCGGCCTGTCCGGAACCCGGAGCATATACGGACGCTTACGCGTCGGGGAATGCTTCTTTTGTCCGGAGGACCGATCAGGCAGATATGGCGTTCGAATACATATTGAAATGTGCTGCAATGGATAGAGAAAGGAAAGAGGAGTATGAAAAAGAAGGATAAGAACAAAGAGGCGGCTGTCACGGAACCGGGCGCGGAGGTAAGAGCATCCAAACCTAAGAAAAAGAGGAAAAAGGCACCTGTTATCGTTGCTGCCCTGGTCGTTGCCGTCATTGTGATCAGAGCAGTGGCGTGTTCGTCAGGTGACAGTGCGGGCGCTGTGGTGACTGTCACCAACGCGGTCAGAGGGGATCTGCAGGAGAGTATCAGCACCAGCGGCACAGTGAAAAGTGAGGAGGTAAGCGTGATCTTCGCTCCTGTGAGCGGTATTCTGGAGTCCGTGAATGTAGCGGCGGGAGATGCCGTGGAAGCGGGCGACCTGCTGGCAACTTACAATGTGGCGCGGCTGGAAAGCAGTATGCGCCAGTCGGAGCTGCAATACGAGAAGAGCAATGCGAACTATAACAGCGTCATGGCTGACAATGCCCAAAATCAGGCGAAACTGAATGAGGCAACGGTCAATCTGGATGTGCTGAACCGTCAGATCGCAGATACAAAGGACTATATCAGAAGTCTGCAGAATGAGTTGAGTGAGAGCCAGAGACACACCAGCAACGCGCTGGCGGAGGAGAGCATGAATCTGACGAACTCTCTGCGGGACAGATCCGGTGAGCTGGAAGACTTACAGGCGGATCTGCGGGAATTGCAGACAGAGCTGGAGGAAATACGGTCATCGCAGAGAACCACGGACCCGCAGGGGACATCGGGAGCAACGGAAGTTGATCAGGGCACGTCAGGGGCATCGGACGGAGCAGCGGAAACAGGGCAGGACGGATCTGAGGCAGCTGCCGGACAGGACACGACAGGTACGCCCGCGGCCCCGCAGGATCCTGTAGACACCTCTCAGCTTGAGGCGCAGATTGCAGAGCTTCGAAATAAGATTGCAGAGAAAGAAAAGGAAATCTCCGATATCAACGCGGCCATCACCCACAATGGTTATGCAGCTTCAACGGCCAATAACTCAGACTATGTGGCGGAACTTCAGCAGAAGATCGCAGACGCACAGGATCAGCTGCAGCACTATGAGACCTATAAATCCGAGATGCAGGGTCAGAAGAGTTCAACGGAAAATTCCGTTCTGGATTCCTATGACAGGACTTCCTACAATGCGGATAAGGAGATTGCAAGTATTACTTATCAGGAGACGGAAGAGGACTATAATCAGGCAAAAGACGGTATCTGTGCGGAATATACGGGTATTATCACGGAGTGCACCGCAGTCTCCGGTTCCGGGGTGAGCAGCGGGGCGCATCTGATGACGCTGGAAAGCAGCGAGAATGTGAAAGTCGCATTTTCCGCTTCCAAATATGATCTGGAAAAGCTGGAGATCGGACAAAAGGTGGATGTGACCATTTCAGGAAATGTCTATGAGGGAGAGATCAGCAAGATCAACCGGATGGCGGAGGCAAACGCCTCAAATACACCGATGGTGGGCGTGGAGGTGCATCTGCTGGCGCCGGATGACAGGATCATACTGGGTATGGACGCGAAGCTTATAGTATACACCAAGAAGGCGGAGAATACCCTGATGGTTCCCGTGGAAGCCATCAACGCCGATAAAGAAGGCGATTTCCTGTATGCGGTGGAAGAGGGAATTGTGGTGAAGAAGCCCATTGTCTGTGGAATATCCACCGATATATATACAGAAGTGCTGGAGGGTATCACGGAAGAAGATGTGATCATAGTGACCTCCTATACAAACCTGGAAGAAGGTATGCCTGTAACGGTATTGCCGGCACAATAACCTCTTATGCAAAAACATGCTTTGCATGGATGCATCACCATGCATGAAAGCCTGAGGTTTACTGTGAAGATGCATACAGATCCGCAAGGACAGCGGGTCTGCTGCAGGGCTGTCCCGGGATTTCGCGCAGGGGAGCGGGAGATGCCTTGCGGTTTCCGGGGCAGAGTGTGAAAAGTTTTCCGGGACAGCATAATATGCCGGTTTTGGCCGGCATGTCGGCTATGAGATCGTGAGGTGCCGCAGAGCGGTATCATGGAGGAGAGTATGGCACAAGTATGGGAATATATTAAGATTGCCCTGATGAACATACGGAGCAATAAAGGCCGGTCCATATTGACCATGTTGGGGATCATTATCGGAATATCGTCTGTTATCATGATCATTTCCATCGGTAACGGCGTCAAGGGCGGCATCAATAATGAACTGAACAGCATGGCGGGCGGTCAGCTTTATATTTACTCCTATGGCAATAATGACGCAGGGATCAGTCTGGAATTTACGGATGAGGATATAGAGGCGATTTTGGAGAAAGTGCCCCATGTGAAGGCGGTTACTCCCAGATGGACCTGGCAGGGAACCGCATCCGGCAGGAAAGGGATTTTTACGGCATCAGCGAGTTTCGGCATGCCGGGATTGGAATATTCCAGCAACGACCCTGTCATAAAAGGCCGCTATTTTGATGAGAGCGATTACTATTCGGCGAACAGGGTCTGTATCATCACGGAAAGCAGTGCCAAAACATTGTTCGGAACTACCAATGTGATCGGCATGACCTTTGATTACGCACTGTACGGGGAGGAGCAGGAGTTCACGATCATCGGCATACGGCAGGACAATGCTTCCCTGCTGGGCGGCATGATGGGAGGTGACACGGTAACGATGGAAGCGCCGCTCTCCGTTATCAGTTCCGCCTATGGCTTTTGGATCGAGAATAATGACCTTCTCATCATTTCGGAAAGTGCGGAATACGCGAATCAGGTGGCGCAGGATACGGTACGCCTGATGGAAAACCGCCATAATGTCCGTGGAATGAATACGATCCAGGTGGAGAATTTTAATGATTACATGAGTCAGATGGATGAAATCCTGAGCTATATCACGATCTTTGTGGTGTTCGTGGCGGCCATATCGCTGCTGGTGGGCGGTATCGGCGTTATGAATATTATGCTGGTGTCTGTCACGGAGCGCACGAGGGAGATCGGTATCCGCAAATCCCTGGGGGCCAGAACCAATTCCATTCTGCTGCAGTTTCTGTCGGAGTCGGCCATTATCACCCTGCTGGGAGGTATCATCGGTATCCTGATCGGCGTTGCAG
>CAMWWF010000353.1 GCA_947177885.1 uncultured Lachnospiraceae bacterium | reverse complement strand
GTTGTATACCACGATCCTGGGGATATCCGCCGCTTTCAATTCCCGCAGCGTCCCTTCTGTCACCTCCGCCTGCTGCCTGTGGTATTCATCGGAGAAATCCACCACCTGCACCACCAGATCCGCATATCGTACTTCCTCCAAAGTAGAATGAAACGCTTCTATCAGCCCATGCGGAAGTTTATGGATAAAGCCCACCGTATCCACCAGGAAAAACGGCTTATTGTCCCCCGTATGAATACTCCTTACGCTGGTATCCAGTGTGGCAAACAACATATCCTTCTCCAACACCGTCTTATCCCTGCTCTCACCGTACTGTTCCACCAGCCGGTTCATAATGGTGGATTTCCCCGCATTCGTATAGCCCACCAGCGCCACCTGTGGGATTCTTGACTGTCCTCTGCGCTTCCGCATGGTCTCTCTTGTCCGGGAGACCTGTTCCAGTTCTTTCTTCAATTCGCTGATCCGGTGCCCGATCTTACGTCTGTCCAGTTCCAGCTTGGTCTCTCCGGCTCCCTTATTGCTCATACTGCCGCCTGTGCCGCCCTGCCGGCTCAGATTCTCTCTCATTCCCACCAGTCTGGGCAGCATATATTGCAGCTTCGCCGTCTCCACCTGCAGCCTGGCTTCCTTTGTCTTTGCCCTGATGGAAAAAATATCCAGGATCAGATTCGTGCGGTCCAGAATTGGCAGTTCCAGCTCCCTGCCAAGGTTTCTGACCTGTGAAGGAGACAGTGCATTGTCGAACACAATCTCCTCCGCTCCGCACTGCGCCGCGTATTCCCTCACTTCCGATGCCTTGCCGGTACCGATATAGAGTGCTTTGTTGACCGCATCCATTCTCTGAACGATCACCCCGGCCACTTGCTTGTACGCCGCCTCTGCCAGACTGGCCAGCTCCTCCATGGTATGTTCAAAGTCCTGTTCTTCGCCGGTGTCAACACCCACCAGAAGGACTTTGGTAAAGATCTCTTCCTGTTCTTCCCTCATATATTCCTCCCCTGTTTGGTCATGTCACTGCTCCAGCTCAAACCAGAAGCAGACGCCGTTCTCCCTGTTTTCCACGCCGTAGCTTCTGTTCATGGATTCCATGATCGCTTTCACTATGGACAGTCCCACACCGCTGCCTCCGTATTCTCTGGTCCTCGCCTTGTCCACCTTATAAAACTTTTCCCAGAGATGGGAAATGGACTCCTCCGGAATCCTCTCTCCCGTGTTGAATACGGATACTCTGATTCCACTGTCCCTTTCTTCCAACGACACAACGATCCTCTTTTCCCCGCTGCAGTGGTTCACCGCATTGGAGAAATAATTCATAAAGACTTCCTCCGTCTTATATTCATCCGCCCACACATAGATTGGCGGATAGTTCCCGAATTCCACCGTGATCTCATTCTGCCTGGTCAGTATGGCGGCTGACTGAATATAATTTTTCACAAGAGTCGTGATATCAAACCGCTCCATGCTGACCATATCATTGCCGAATTCCAGCTGGTTCAGCGTCAGAAGCTTCTTTACCATATTATTCATTTTGGATGCTTCATCCATAATGACTTCACAGTAAAAAGCCGTGCTCTCCGGATCATCGTTAATGCCTTCGGAAAGTCCCTCCGCATACCCCTGGATCAGTGCGATGGGCGTTTTCAATTCATGAGACACATTTGCGAGAAATTCCTTCCGCATTTCATCGATCTGTTCTTTTCGCTCAATATCCTTCTGCAATTCATTGTTGGCAGTCTTCAGTTCTGAAATGGACTTCTCAAGAGATGCGGACAGTTTGTTGATATTTTCCCCCAGCAGGTCGATCTCATTATGCGCCTTTCCCTGATACTTTGCCTCAAAGTCCAGAAGTACCATCCGTTCGGAGATCCCGCTCAACATCAGGATCGGCCGGGTGATCTTGCCGGCAACGAACCACACTATGATTCCGCCTGTCAAAACTCCCACAATACCTACATAGGCAAAGAAATGATTTGCGATTCTGGCATTCTCCCTAATACTTTCAACAGGCGTCCGCATGATAAAGGAGATACCGCTGCTGATCCTCCCGTACATTTCCAGATACTCGTCCCCGCCGGTGCTGATCCGCTGGATCACATAACCGTCACCCTCTTCCAGAATCTTTACCTCTCCGTCACGGTGGAAGCCAAAAATATAGCCTATCAGCTGTACTTCAAGCTCTTTTCCGCCATTGACGGACTCATACTGTATCATGGAGTTTGAATCCATGGTACAGATCGTGATATTATAAACACTGCACACATCATTAAGCTGCTCCGTAAATTCCCGTGTGCCGTATGTGCCGCTGTTCGCGCCCTGACTGATGATATCATACGCATCCCATATGACCTCCGTCTTGCTGCGAATGTAATATCGTCCCAGAAAAAGGCTGTTGAGCAGAATACACAGCAGAATCGTCCCCGCCATCACTGTCACAAATATCAGCGCGAATTGACGTTTGATCGAATGCTTCAACAATGCTTTCCCCCATTCTGCCACGAATTGTCCGGCCCATACCATGGGGCATGGGTCTGTCATTACTTGTCCACTTCCAGTTTATAACCCATGCCCCAGATCGTTTTTATCAGGTCACCTTTCCCGCCCATCTTGCTTCTCAGCTTCTTTACATGTGTATCTATCGTCCGGGCGTCTCCAAAGTAATCGTAATTCCAGACATTATTCAGTATTTTTTCTCTGGAGAGGGCGATCCCTCTGTTCTCCACAAAATAAGTCAGCAATTCAAATTCCTTGTAACTCAATTCTACGGGCCTGCCATCGATCAGAACCTGGTGAGCCGCCTTGTTGATCTGAATACCGCCGCAATCCAGAACGTCTTCCTCATTCAATTGATTGGTACGCCTGAGGATGGCTTCAATACGGGCCACGAGAATCTTAGGGCTGAACGGTTTGGAAATATACTCGTCCACACCGAGCTGAAAGCCCTGCAGCTCATCCTGTTCGTCCGCTCTTGCCGTCAGCATGATAATGGGCACCCTGGAGCTGGCACGGATCTCTCTGCACACCTGCCAGCCGTCCATTTTCGGCATCATCACATCCAGTACGATAAGGGCGATATCCTTATGGGCATAGAACTGATCCAGCGCCGCCTCTCCGTCTCCCGCTTCCATCACGTCATAATTGCTCTTCACCAGGAAATCCCGCACCAGCTTACGCATCCTGCTCTCGTCGTCTACAACCAGAATCTTTAACCTGTCCATTACAACTTATACCTCCGTCACATATCATCACTCTACCAGCGCGCCGACACTATGAACCATATGCAAGTACAGTATAATTGATATTTATGTCAATTCTGTGAAAAAATATGACAACCCGCAACAACTCACTCTCCTGCTCCCGTTGTCTCTCCTTCAGCCGTATCTTCCCTCTCCGACATCAATTCCCGTTCCTTTTCTCGGATCGCGCTCTCACGCTCCGTCAGCTCCTGCTCCCAGGTCGCATACTGGTCGGTGACAGCCCTCTTATAATTGATGATATTGGGGTAATCGCTGTTTAAAGAAATAACGAACATGGCAGCCATGGCCAGCACCAGCAGTATATTTAATATGACGGAAACGGTCAGCTGCGCCTTCTTTGCTCCCATCTCCTGATCACGTTTCGCCTGCTTTCTTTCCCTTGCGGACAGCACCTTGCCATACTCCCGGTAAGTATTTTCAAGCGGGATCGCCGCCACGGAAGCGGGATCGATCTCGCTCTGATTCAGCAGAAATTACTGCATTTGTTTTAAATACATGATTCCCAAAGGCGTGCTGAATACATGCTCCTGTATGGTTTTGTCATAA
>CAMWWF010000352.1 GCA_947177885.1 uncultured Lachnospiraceae bacterium | reverse complement strand
ACTTTTTTACGCCATGATCCCATGACGATCTTGGCATGGATGGCCATTCGGCCCCTGCCCGCCTTGAATATGGACTTTTTTTACGCCATGATCACAAGACGATCACGGTATGTTACTCCGTATCTCTGGTTTTATCCCAGTATTCGATGATCTTCTTCATCTGTTTCAGTACCAGATAAAATATATTTTCCTGAACGGCCTGACTCCACAATATACTTTTCGTCCTGCCGCCCAACACATATTTGGATAAGATTCCTCTCAGAAGATCCCACTCCCTGATCCCCGCGCGCTCGATAAGCTTTCGTTCATCTTCGTGGGTCCTGATACGGTTTCTGGTGTAGACATATGGATAGTTGCGGTCCATCAGAGAGGAATTGGACGCCTCTTTGACAAAGCTCATCAGATTCGCATCATACACCGGTATTGCCATACTCTGTTCGTTGAGGTCCGACCCCTTGTAAAAGGAATTGCCTGCCTGTCCCGCGTTTCTCTCAAACCATGGCAGATATTTCAGCAGGGGAGCCACAGTCTCCTTATATTCTTCCGTAAGCTGTTGCATGTATTCCAGATTCTCTTCCATATATGTAAACCGTACCTTTCCCATAATTTATAGCTGTCAGGCCCAACATCGCGATTCCTGTTTTCATGCCGGCATGGCTCCTGAACCCGTCAGAATGACGCATAAACCGTAACATTGCAAAAACTGACACATATGTATTTTTATTTTATCACATTTTTATCAAAAGTACAGTAGAAACTTGCACCTGATTTGTTGTATAATAGATTTTGACAGCTTCTCCCCCGGTCCACGGAGCGGATGTACGGTTGAACTGTAGAAAAAAGCCGCATTGCGGCAGAAATGAGATAGGAAATATGGCGGGTAGTATTTTAGAAAAAGGGAAAAAGATCTATTCAAGCGGCCAGCCTGTGACCGCATTGCACATCATCACTAAGGGAAAAGTACAGGCAACATACCCCGGCGGCACGTATACGCTGGCCGAGGGAGATGTGATCGGTATTTGTGAAATATGTTCGGAAGTTCATTTTGTGGATTATGTCTCACTGAGCGATATCACGGTCATGACATATCCCCTGAACAATATTGACGCACTGGAAAAGGTGCTGCGGTCTCACGCAGCCATGGCAAAGCTGATCCTGCTTTCCCTGTTCCGGCAGCTGAACAATGTCATGGAACAGATCGTGCGGGCCGAAACCTCCTGTGACAATCTTCATCAGGAGCTGATCGACGATTATGAACATTACACTACTCTCTGCAGCCGTTACCGTGTTCAGCCCATGGCGCTCAACCTGTCGGAGGTAAACGATTACCTGGGTGCCGAGACTCCCGAGGCCTGGCTGGGAGACTATTATCTGGGGCTGCAGCATGCCTATGCCGGAGAAGCCAGCCGCTATCTGTGCCAGGAAATCGGCCTTGCCATGGGCATCCTGCTCAGGGGGAGCCGGGATTTCCAACAGGTTTATTCCAGTCTGGAGGAACAATACCAGTACAGAAAGCAGATTGCTTCCTTCTACTTTAACGAATCCGGGGGCGATCTGTTCGAAATGCTGACTTCTCTGTACCTTCGTCTCGGTCAGAGCTGCGAAGATGCGGACGATCTCCATGCCGTCATCTCACGGATCATCGAGAAATTCGAAAAGGATCCTTCCGTGGATCAGAATTCTGTGGCTCCCAGGATCCGGAACTTTAAGGAAAGCATCTCTTCCACCACGGCTTCGGATGTTCTCCAGTCCGGGACAAACAAGGATCTCGCTGCGGCCGATCCCTCCATGATGGCAGAGCTTGCAGGATCCCTGACCACCATTCTCGGGTTTGCCGGACTGGAACTGGAGATCGGCCCTTCCTTCCGCAAGCATGTCATTGCCTACAGAGCACTGGAGGATAAGAATTCCTCGGAAGAGGAGGCCGGCAGACTGCGCAGACAGCTTACCACCGAATTCAACACATTATATGCCACCGTATTTGAGCGCTCAATGCAAACCACCTCTCTTCCCATCCCCGTGCGGATGTTCCTGTATTTCGGGTATGTGGATGAAGAGCTGGCAGGAGCCGCCAACTGTGCCACCCTTTACGATCTTGCCAGCAACATGGGGGATCATTCCGAATTCGGAGTATACACCATTTACGACTGGCTGCGTGCCATCTACAACGGGGATAAGAATCCCAGCCGTAATGAATTTGACGAAGATTTCTTTGACAACATCAATAAGCAGAAGGCTACCGGCAAGATCACCGAAGCCCAGGCCACTGAAATGAAGAACGATTCTCTGCTGAAGGTCAGATTCGAGATGGAAAATTTATTCGTCTCCGCCAACAAGATCACCTCCGGACGCATCACCACCTTCTGTCCTCTCTTCGCGGCAGAAAACGTGATGAAAGATCTGAGAGACTCCTTTGTCACTGTCAGTCAGATCAACAAAACGCTGGAAATGATCAAGAGCATAGACTATTCCGTATTTTACCGTGAGAGCCTGGATCTGGACAATGCCGCCATAATGGGTAAGGAGCCCATCCATCTGGAATTCCTGCCCGATGTGATCCTGATGCCCAATGCAGGCGTCAGAGGTATGATGTGGCAGGAGATCGAGGGCAAGAAGCGAAACTCTCCTTCCCGCATGATCTTCTCCATTTTCCACATGGAGGATATCAAGTCCACCATGGTGCGCCTTGCAGGAGAATTCCGTTGGGAAATGTGCAAGCGTGTGCAGGGCAGCCGTTGGAACGATGTGTCCGAGCGCTCTCTCACCAGTGAGTATTTCGATTATGTGCAATTCTTCCGGAAGAACCATGAGCTTACCGGAGAGGCAAAGGAGAAGATCAAGAACAGCCTGCAGAGGGCCAAGAACAGTTTCAAGGAAATGTTCGTCCGCGACTATGTCGTATGGATATTATTTGAAGGAACCGGTTCTCCCAGACTGAACAAGGTGGCCAGAAGGATCCTGCTCACCTATTGTCCTTTCCCTGCGCAACTCAGCAAAAAGCTGGAGCAGAACCCCATGTTTACGGAAATAATCGTTCAGCGGAATAATGTCATGAAACAGAAGCTCCATCACATCGATATGTTCATGCAGAAGCTCCGAAGCTGCAACACAACCATTCCGCCTACCCTGGAAGCGGAGCGCGCCTATATAAAAGGTGAAATCTGATATAGACAAAAAGCCGCTTTTAATGTATAATAAAGGAGAATTCCCCGAGTAAATAGAAGGTACCATACCGTTCATCGGTATGGCACCTTCTATTTGTGTTTGGGATCATACTACAATATCCGTCCCCGTCTCTCCCTTCATTTTCTCCACAAAGGGAACGGGATCATGTTCCATCCCGATCATTGTCTCAAAGGACTCCAGAAGCAGCCTCTGCTGCCTGTAACGGTTCATCTCCTCCGGACGGTCCATGTATAGCTTAAAGTGATCCACCTGCCATACCAGCACATCCGCCAGGGTATAACCGGCCACCCTGTATTTACACAGAAATTTATTATAGTCATGATAGTAGGCAAGTTCCTGAAGCAAACCTTCCGAGGCGCTGATCCCCTGCCAGAGTTTTTCCCCGTATTCCCGCTTCTCTCCCGCCTGCTCTGCCAGATTCAGAACAAATTGATGCAGTGTGCCAAGCGCCTGTTCCAACCGATTATTTTCTTCCATGCCAATCCTCCTGTTCCATTGTCATCTGTCCCATTCGTTCCGCCTCCGCCCGTCCTTTCCGAAACGAAAAAACCTGAAAGCTCATGCTCTCAGGCTTCTAGCAGGGGAAGAGAGGATCGAACTCCCATCAACGGTTTTGGAGACCGCCGCAC
>CAMWWF010000351.1 GCA_947177885.1 uncultured Lachnospiraceae bacterium | reverse complement strand
AGGAGCTGACCGCCTGCGGCACCATCCCGGACCTGTCCCGGCGCCTGAGCGTGATTCGCTCCCGGAACATCTCCATGTCCTGCGTGTTCCAGAACCTTGCGGGCCTGCAGAACCGGTACCCGCAGAACCTCTGGCAGGAGATACTGGGGAATGCGGATGTGCAGCTTTTCCTGGGGTGTACGGATCCCCTAACGGCGGAGTTTGTTTCTTCTCGTACCGGGCTTGCCAGCGTGGCGGTCTCCAGCAAGTCGAAGCAGCTTGGGACATGGCGGATCTCCGACTATACGCCGGAGTTCCGGGAGACCAGCGGCGTGGGGAAGCGGCCTGTGCTGACTCCGGATGAAGTGCTGCGGTTGCCTATTGACAAGGCACTGGTCATCATCCGGGGAAAGAAGACGCTGAAAGTGGACAAGATGGACTACTCGAAGCACCCGGACTATCCGCTGCTGCACTCCTGCAAGGCTTCTGCCCATGTGCCGGAATGGCGGCGGATGGAGATGGAGGGGAAGAAAGGAAAGGCCCGGGAGGCGGATTCACAGCAGACCGGGGCACCGAGGCCAAAGGCACAGAAAAGTACAGCGCCACAAAAGACAGAGATACAAAAGGCAGAGGCACAGAAGAGAGCGGAGACACAGAAAGGCACAGGGCCACAGAAAGACAGGGGGCAGAATGCCAGGGAGGAAAAAGCGGTGACACGGAAAGCGGAGGCCGGGCAGGTTTTCCCTAAGGGAGGAGCAGGGGCAGCGCCGCAGGATTCAGGAAAGGAGGCAAAGGCGGCTCCCAGAACAGCATCAGGAGCATCCCCCAAAGCACCGGCTAAGAATACAGCAGAACAGACAGCGGAGAAAAAGGCGCCGGTGAATGCCGTTACAGAAAGCACAATTTCAGAGGGTGCGGCCTCAAGGAAGGTGAACAGAACCACAGGCAGGCCGAAACCAAAAGCAGAGCCAGGTGCAAAAACAGGAGCAGCACAGCCTGTGGAGGTAGTGCTTACGGATAAGGATTCCATTATGTCGTAGGCATTTGAAGGTACCGGAGGGAAATGGTAGGCCGGCAAGGGGTTGGATCAGGGGACATATGGACTTCGCTCCGCCATTAGGTATTCTACTTAATACAGTCTTGTGGAAGACGATAATAATCTGATTCCGGATGGCTGGAATCAGGAGGGGCTGAAAAAGTAAGGCAAAACCAAAATCAATGTTAAGAAGAAAGAGAGGCAGACATATGAGCAGAAAAAAGGAAATAGTGGAAGTGAACGGACTGGCCATGGAAACCGCTAGTGCTAAAGATGCTTTCGCGGAAGACACGGCACAGGAGGAAAAATTTGACGGCATGGAAGAGGGGCTGGATCCTGAAACGGAATCTGACGGAGAAGAGCCCGGGGATATGGCTGACGATGCAAACAGTTCCGGGGAAGATACTCTGGCAGATTTTATGGAAGAGGAAGATGCCCTGATGGAATCTGTAGAGGATACAGAAGAGGAAATGCCTGAAGGAGATCAGATGGAGGAATCCAGAGAGCAGCAGGACACGGGCAGAGAGGATATCTGTGAAGACGGGGAAGAGCAGGAGGTTGCTGTGTTGGAGGAATCCGGCGACATGGCAGGAAACGTCACAGAACAGGAGGATGTCCCTACGGAGATAGCTGAAGAACCTATCCCGGCAAAACCTAAGCGCAGCTCCCGTAAAAAGAAGGCGGTAGCCGATAAAGCAGAGAAGGAACAGGAAGCTATAGGAGAGCAGGGCAATAAGGAAGCAGATGCACAGACGGGGACAGTACCGGAAGAGGAACTGTCGGCGGAGACACCATTATCAGAAGAGGAGACCGATTCCAGAATGACGGAAGAATTTCCGGATATGGATACAGATTATGGCGACGACCTTACTCTGGATTCAGGGAACCCGGAAGATGCTGATGAAATTTCAGCTGTAGCAAAAAGGGAAGCGCCGCCCAGCACTGTTTCGGAAAGAAGCCAGGCGGATTCAGCACCCCGCCGTACCGCTGGCGGGAAAAGGGCGGAAGCCCCCGTGCTGACACTGGAAGCCCGTGGGGAAGTGGAGACGGAGGAGAGCCGGGAGGATGTGATTTGGCACGAGATACACAATGCCTACCGAACCAGGAGAATCCTGACTGGGCAGATGGGCGGCATAGAGCAGACGGACAACGGAAAGACCATCGCCATCGTGGACTATAAGGGGTTCCGCATCGTCATCCCCCTGAAGGAGATGATGATCAACGTAGGGCGCAGCCCCTCCGGGCAGGAGTATGCGGAACTGATGCTGCGGCAGAACAAGATCCTGGGGAACATGCTGGGGGCGGAGATCGACTTCATTGTGAAAGGCATCGACTCCAAAGCCAGGAGCGTGGTGGCCAGCCGCAGGGAGGCCATGATGAAGAAACGCCAGATCTTCTATCTGGATACGGATGCCTCCGGGATGTACCGTGTCCATGAGGGGCGCATCGTGCAGGCACGTGTCATCGCGGTGGTGGAGAAGGTGCTTCGGGTGGAGGTCTTCGGGGTGGAATGCTCCATCATGGCCCGTGACCTTGCATGGGACTGGATCGGGGATGCCCATGAGCGGTTTTCCGTGGGGGATCTGGTGTTGGTGAGGATTCTGAGTGTGCGCAAGGACGGACTGGAGGAAATTGCGGTCAAGGCGGACATCAAGAGCGTGTCCCAGAACACGAGCCATGACAATCTGAAGAAATGCCGCATCCAGAGCAAGTATGCGGGGAAGGTGACGGATGTGCATAAGGGCGTGGTCTATATCCGCCTGTCCAATGGTGTCAATGCGGTGGCGCACTCCTGCTATGATTACCGGACGCCGGGGAAGAAAGATGACGTGAGCTTTGCGGTGACACGGCTGGATGAAGAGCGCGGGGTGGCCGTGGGGATTATCACTCGCGTGATACGAAGAAATTTGTAGGGGATATGGTAAAAGTACAGGGTTCTTTTCGGGAATCCTGTACTTTTTTCGAGGTGTTTTTTCATAATGCAACCATTACATAGATTTGTTTGCATAATACAATGCAGTGCAGTACTGGATGAACAGCTCTTTATCCGTCGCATCAAAATTAATGGAAAAGTAAGGGGTAAATTCGTCCTGCAAGGTCAAAAGTTGAATCACTCCCCATTCTGCACTTGTACATATCCCTACGCCGCGGCAGCCATCATAGGAAAGCTTTTCCAGTTTCTCTCTGGCACTTTCAACAGAACGTAAGATACTGTGGGATAAATAAGAGGTAATTTTTTCATGCCTATAATGCGCCTGGTCTGCCGTGCTTTTATCGCTCAAAATAGAACTATCTGGATAAAGCACCCTCCGTAATTGTCCATGTGCATCAGTGTCTTCCAGACTCATATTCTGTATACTTTCCGCATAGTCGTAGACTGCCTGTCGTATTTCTTCTTTATACGGCAGATACTTTTTTTCGCGTTCCATGTCCTGAAAGGAATATTTCAAGCGTTCTGATGCATCAAGCAGAACACTGAACTGCGCTGTGGTTCCATCTTCGTATGTTATGTCTTCAATTTCATATGGATATCGCTTTTTCACTTCTATTAGCAGAATATTGATATACTCTGTCATATCCATTGTCTTATTGATAGGAAGTTCTATTTTTCTTAAATCATCTACTACAGAGGCCGTTTTCAGAGAAATTTCTTCAGTAAAGGTTTCCAGATGCCTTAAAGCAATCAGAGCAATAAGAACAATGTCTTCTTTCACTGAAATAGGTGTTTTTGTAGGGAAACTTTCACCTTTTTCCATAACCTCCATAATAAAATCGGCATCTTTCAGTTCTTCATAGAACATCGACTC
>CAMWWF010000350.1 GCA_947177885.1 uncultured Lachnospiraceae bacterium | reverse complement strand
CTTCGAGAGCGTAAATGTTCTTCTTTCCTTCCCCGAAATCAATCTCGCCCTTTGCGTCCTCCGTGATAAAATGGCTGTGGCTCTCCCAGTTGTATTTGTCGTAGCCCAGGGTAAATCCCCGCTCCTCCTCCACGCCAAACACGCCGGAAAGCTGGAAGAAGTGTCCGTTTGCCTGGTGGGCAGTGGGCTCTCCGACACCGATAATTCCGCCGCCCTCATATACAAAACGCTTTACCGCGGAGGAAATCTCCGGATCGCACCACCACTGTCCTCCGGTATGGGCCGTGTCCGCATCGCCCACATTGATAAGCACGTCAATATCCTTCAGAAGATCCGGATTCTTCTTAAGATCCTCAAAGCTGATAAAGCGCACGTCAAAGGGAGCTCCGGAGAGCGCCTCGATAATCCCCGCATAGGAATAGTTCTGCTTGAAATAGATGGCGTGATGCACCATATGGCAGCCCCATGCGCGCATCTTTCCCCAGCAGTTCAGCACTGCGACCTTTTTCACACAATAAGGCACACAGCCCTTAATATTGTCATACAGCTCCCGGAACTCGTTGCAGACAGATTCCACATAATCCACAAATTCCGGGAAATCCAGCGTAAGCTTCAGATATCCGCCATAACCGATCCGGTCGATCGGCTTGCGCAGGATCGCCCGCCTGGCCGTAACCCAGTTAACCTTTGCCTCCTTCACCGGATCTCCGCCCTCATGGAAGGTGTCCGGGAAAAAGTACGGCAAAAATCTTCCCTCACGGTAGGTTACTCCCTCGATATCGCTGATCAGGCGCAGAGTGGAGCCGTTCCCCACGCTCCCCACGATAGCGTCCAGACCCATTTCCTGGAATTCCTCCATAAAAGGCTCCGTCCCGATCCAGTGGTCTCCCAGAAACATCATGGCTTCCTTGCCGTATTCATGGGTGATGTCCACCATTTCCTTCACGATCTTCCGCACTTCCCTCCTCTGGAAAGCCTGGAAGTCCTGGAATTCCTTAGACGGAATTCTGTACTGGTTATTATAGTAGCCCTGATCAATAATATATTCCGGACGGAACGGATACCCCGTCTCCCTCTCAAACTGCTCCAGAATATAAGGGCTCACGGAAGCGGAGTATCCATACCAGTCCACGTATTTCTCCCTCGCCAGCTCATCAAATATCAGCGTGAACTGGTGAAAAAACGTGGTAAAGCGCAATACATTTACATAGGGATGCTCCTCAATAAACTTACGCAGCCTCTCCAGCGTATAGGCGTGGGTCTTGGGCTGACGCACATCAAAGGTAATCTGATGCTCCACGTCCTTCCACTCATTTACCACTGCATTGTACATATGCACGGGATCCCACATAATATAAGCGAGGAAGCTCACGGTATAGTCATGGAACGGCACGGTCTTAATGGAAACCTCGCCCTTTTCCTCATCATAGGACCAATCCGACACGGGGACAACCTCCCCCGTGCTTCTGTCAATCACTTCCCACCAGCGCCTGATATCGTCCCTGCTGTTGGGCTTTAGCATATCGGGATAGAGACCCTCCATCAGCCGGACGCTCAGCTCCTGAGACGTGGCCATGTAAAAGGGCGTTCTTACATACATCTGCTGGATCTCGTCAGGATTGGCATTCGCCCATGCGTTATCCTTTCTGGTGGTGTAATAAGTGGAATACACCTTCATTCCGGCATCCTTCAGCTCAACGGGAAAATCCGTACCGTCGCAGTCTCTCACCGCATCCGCTCCCCAGCGTTTGGACAATTCCAGGGTTTCCGGGATCACATCCACATCCGTAGGGATGGTAACTCTGCCTTTCGTTTGGCTCATTTCACAATTCCTCCTCTTT
Source organism: uncultured Lachnospiraceae bacterium (assembly GCA_947177885.1). The sequence continues at coordinate 1,984 of CAMWWF010000350.1, read as the reverse complement.
TTTTAGCCTTTGATGCCGCCGCCAGTGACACCTGCGATAATCTTCTCAGACAGGAAGATATAGAGCAGGAAGGTAGGCAGGAACACGATTACAACCGCAGCGAACAATCCGCCGTAGTCTCCGGTATACTTCATTGCGTTCACGATCTGCAGCAAGCCGACACCTACAGGGGTCATCTCCGCAGAGCTTGCGAAAATCAATGCCATGAAGAACTCGTTCCATACACCCAGGAAATTGAAGATGGTAACGGTAATGATTGCCGGCTGAACAAGAGGAAGCATAATGACCCAGAAGGTTTTTGCCGGAGGGCATCCGTCGATAGAGGCCGCTTCTTCATAGGTTCTGGAAAGTGTCGCAAAAAAGTTTAATAAATACGTCGTCGTAGACGGAACATGCATGAGAATATATAACAAAATAAGCAAAATTCTTCCTTTGATGCCAAGCCGGGTGGTCAGCGCAAAGATAGGCATGATGATCATAACCGCAGGAACACTCATCGCTATGATGAGACTGGATTTCAAAGGCCTGTTTGCAAAAAATTCAAAACGGGACAGCACATACGCACCGGGTGCGGAGATCAGAAGCGTGCCGATACAGGCCGTGACCGCATAAAGCAGTGAGTTCCCGAAGAACTTCGCAACGTTCTGCGCCTGCCATGCGCTTACGTAATTTTCCCAATGAACGCCGGATTCAAAGGCGAATACCTTGCCGGAAAAGATTTCTTTAGCAGTCGATAGGCTGGCTCCCAGAATCCAGCCCAGGAAGGTTGCCGTAAATCCGATCCAGATCAGAACAATGAGGTAACCGGGCAGAAGCCGCACTTCCTTTGACCAGTTCCAGGGCTCTCTAAACTTTTTTTCTTTTTTATTCCTAGCCATTTTTCACCCTCCTTAAAATTCCAGATCGTCATCCTTTAATACCTTGTTCATCACAAAGTAAACAAGAACGATAATCGCTGTCAACACAACGCCAACCGCAGCTCCCGCACCGGCATCACGGCCCGAGCTTCCCTGCGAACCGAACACGGTGTCGTACAAATACACAACCGGAACAATAGTAGAGGCCTCGGTGTTAACAGGGGAGAACATCTTCGTCCAGAGGAAAAACGCCGTTGTATGTACACTGTAGAATGTAATATTCGTCTTGATAATGCCCTTTAACAGAGGAAGCGTGATCTTGAAAAACTGCTGTATCTTATTGGCACCGTCAATGGTGGCCGCCTCATACAGATCAGCGGGGATCCTCTCGATTCCGCTGATAAAAATCAGCATATAGTAACCCACCGCACCAAACATATACGCAAAGAGCATTGCCCAGAATTTGTTATCGCTGGAAAGCCATTTCACGCCCTCCAGTCCGAAAAACTCCAGAACCTTGTTCAGCATGCCGTAATCATTGCTGTACACATACTGCACCCACATGGTTGCCAGCGCAACGGCGCTTATGACATTGGGCAGATAAATCGCCGCACGGAAAAACTTTTTAAAGCGAACGCCGCTTGTCAGAATTACCGCAAACAAAAGAGCAAAAAACAGTGTGATAATACCGCCGATCAGCCAGATCAAGCCCATATTTTTCATTGATCCCTGGAATGTGGCGGAGCTGAATATTTTTGCGTAATTCCCCACACCGTAAAAGGACCATGCGGACATACTGGATGTGACGCTTTCTATTTTAAAGAAACTCATCAAAACCGTTCTTGCCACCGGATACAGATACATGATAACAAGAGCCAAAGTCAATGGTAATGAAAAAGCTACAATCATACCTTTATTTTTCTTCATTTTCCTGCCACCCCTCCCATTAAAATGGGGTGGCACCACAGTAGTGCCACCCCATTTTCAGAAAGCCTGTTTAGTTGTTATAAAATTTTAGTACAGAGCATCCATTGCTGCGGCAAACTCTTCGCCTGTCGCAAATCCGCCCTCAAACAGCTTAATAGCTACATCCTTGAACTGAGGCCCAAGGTCAGAGTTATACGTAA
>CAMWWF010000349.1 GCA_947177885.1 uncultured Lachnospiraceae bacterium | reverse complement strand
GAGCAGGCAGGGGTGCGGCTGGGATAATAATTATCAGAAAGACGTATATAATGCATCGGAATTTGATTAGGATAAAATGCGGGAAACGGGGAAGGCCGAGCTGAGGGAGCGAGTGCTGTTTTTTGCGGAGAACCCGGTGTATGCGGCGGAATTTTATGGGAAAAAGATTCTGTCACAGTGGAACGGACCGCTTTATCAGTCGGTGTTCTTCACGGCGGATCAGCGTCAGAGCACTTCTTCGGAAGAAGAGACTTCTGCAGACCGCGTCAGCGGTTCGGCTTTTTGGATGATTCTGGGGATCTGTGACAGAGTGCAGTTTGTGATATATCTCGGGATGCTTTTCTGGTATCTGCTGGCGGTGAAGGAAGAAAAGGGAATCCTGCGGCAGCTCTTTGCGGTGACAGTGCTGGGCGGTTTTTTCTTCAGCCTGCTGTGGGAGGCAAAAGCCAGGTATATCCTGCCGTATTATCTGTTTATGTTTCCTTGTGCGGCGGTGGGATACCGGGAGTTCTGTTTCGGTTTCCATGTCAGACTGTTTGGGAACAGAACAGGATCCGCACCTGTTAAAAAAATGTCAAAACGTTAAAAAGCTTGAAGGGGTTGTAAAGCAGTTGTTTTTAAGATATAATTTGTATGTAAGTAAGACAAATGATCGCGGCTGCGCGGCTGTATTGACAGCCGGCAGGTGAGGAAAGTCCGGGCTTCACAGGGCAGGATGCCGGATAACGTCCGGTGGAGGCGACTCCAAGGCCAGTGCAACAGAGATATACCGCCAGTTCCCAACGGGACGAAAGAACTGACGAAGCCGGTTCTTTTGATTGTATACAGCGTGCTGCATACAATCTGGTAAGGGTGGAAAGGCAGTGTAAGAGACTACCGTCTGCGCGGTAACGGGCAGAGCCATGTAAACCCCATCCGAAGCAAGACCAAATAGAAAGCGACAGGCTTGCCCGGCCTGCTTTCAGGTAGGTCGCTCGACGCGGCTGGCGACAGCCGTGCCAGATAGATGATCATTCAACGACATAACCCGGCTTATCGTCTTACTTACATATAAAAAGATTGTTTGTGACAGCCGGTCTGTTGCGGACGGTCTTTTTTTGAAAGGAACCAATTCACAGATGGAAAAGCAAACATATACGTTTGAAGAGATTTTTGATCTGGAGGCGCTGCAAAAGCTGATGGATGCGCTGGCACAGGCTTTTGAGGTCGGTATAGGCGTCCGGACGCCTGCGGGTGAGCGGATCATCAGGGACTCCTTTTACCTTGATTTCTGCGCGGATGTGATGTGGAGGACGGAGGAGGGAAAGCAGTCCGGAGGGCTGATCGATGCAGGTATTAAGATCATGATCGACGGAATGCATATAGCTACCATACTTGTGGGACAGGTCCGGCTGGAGGGGGAAAGTCTTTCGGATGACGAATATCGGAAGATCGCAGGAAATTTAGGTGTGGACGAGGAGGTATATCTGCGGAGGATCAGGGAGTTTCCTGTGATGACAAGGGAGAAGTTTGACCGTATTTTGGAGGCGCTGACGCTGATAGCTGATCAATTGTCCGTTTTAGGGTATAATAATCTGCATCAGAAGCAGCGGATCGGAACGTTGGAGAGTAACGAGTCCGTGCTGCAGAACCTGGCGGAGAAGGATTCCCTGACGGGACTGTGGAATCGTCGTAAGTTCGAGGCAGCCAGGGAAAGGTGTGAAAGGGCGGAAGAGGATGTCCGGATCGTCCTGATCTCGGGAGATGCCAATAATCTGAAGCTGATGAATGATATCTTCGGGCATGCGGCGGGAGATACCATGCTTCGGTATATTGCGAAGAAGCTGACCACCCAGGCGGGGGACGACTGGGTGGTGGCAAGGTGTGGCGGAGACGAATTTCATGTGCTGATGCGGGATGTTTCCATGAAAGTGGCTCTTGACTACTGCGACCGGGTATCCAATAGCTGTAAGAACGATAAGCGCCTGAATCTGCCGCAGTCCATTGCTTTTGGAGCGGCGGAATGGGACAGGGACTCGGAAACTCTGTCGGATTGTTTCAAGCGTGCCGACAGACTGATGTACGAAAATAAGAAGAGAATGAAGCGGAAGGAAAATCTGCTGGATTACGTTTTGGAGAAACTGTATGACAGATGTTATATATATCGCGAAAATATAGAAGCCGAGATGGTCATCTCCTATCAGTTCGCATTGTATATGGGACTTGAAGGGGACAGAGCCTCTCAGGTGAGGACCGCATCGAGATATCAGGATATCGGTATGATAATGCTGCCTGAGAATTTCGTCATGAGAGGACGTTCCAGAACACCGGAGGAGTATGAGGCGGTGAAGAAGCATGTGAACAATGGCTATAACATGGCATTACAGTTTGAGAATACCCATATGATCGCGGAGTATATATTGGCGGCGCATGAGAACTGGGACGGAAACAGTTATCCGAAGGGCCTGAAAGGGCGGGAGATTCCCTTGGAGTCCCAGATCATCAGAATGGTGAACAATTATTGTAACTGGGTCATACCAAATGCCAAGAAAGCAAATATAAGCAAAGAAGCCGCCATCCAAAAGCTGCAGGGTTATGCGGGATCCATGTTTGATCCGCATATGGTGGAAAAGTTTGTTGCTTTTCTTGACAAAAATCCGTAAAAGGCGGAAAATGGGATCTGACGGGATTTTCAGTGCAGGGGAGCCGAAGCGGACAATGCGCCGGATGAAGCAAGGCGGTAAAGGCAGGGCAAGAGCTGTCTCGGAGCGGCATAGCATAGAGGTATCGAAACGGACAATGCGCCGGGTGAAGCAAGGCGGAACAAGGCAGGGTAAGAGCCGTTATGAAATGGCACAGAGGCGCTGAAAGAAATCATGTATCAGATGAGTTATGACGAAATCGGAATGGGATAGAAAGGAAAGGATGGACGGAAATGACAAAAATAGATGTTTTTTCAGGATTTCTGGGAGCGGGAAAGACCACTCTCATCAAGAAGCTTTTGAAAGAGGCGCTGGACGGCAGCAAGACGGTGCTGATCGAGAATGAGTTTGGAGAGATCGGCATTGACGGGGGCTTTCTGAAGGAAGCGGGTATCGAGATAAAGGAGATGAATTCCGGCTGTATCTGCTGCTCCCTGGTGGGAGATTTTGGAACTTCCCTGAAAGAAGTGATTGAAAAGTATGCACCCGAGCGTATTCTCATTGAGCCCTCCGGGGTAGGCAAGCTGTCCGATGTGCTGCGGGCGGTGGAGAATGTGGCGGCAGATCTGGATGTACAGGTCAACAGTGCCGTTGCTGTTGTGGATGCTTCCAAGGCGAAAATGTATATCAAAAATTTCGGCGAGTTCTTTATCAATCAGATAGAGTATGCGGGAACCATTTTGTTGAGCCGCACCGATAAGGTGACCGGCGATAAGCTGAAACAGTGTGTGGATCTGATTCGTGAATATAACGACAAGGCCACTGTCATCACCACTCCACTGGATCAGCTGGAGGGCGCTGCCGTGCTTGAGACCATCGAGGGTGCGGACACTCTGGAAGAAATGATGAATGAAATGCTGAAACATGCCCATGAGCACCATCATGGGGATGAATGCTGTGAACATGGGCATCATCACGAGGGAGAATGCTGTCATGAACATCACCATGACGGTGATGACGTGTGTCCCGTATGCGGCGGGCATCATGGTCATGAAGACCATGCCCATCATCACGATCATGAAGATCACGACCATGCCCATGATGCGCACGATCACCATCATGATCATGAAGATCACGACCATACCCATGATGCGCACGATCACGAAGATCACGACCACCACCATGCTCATGACCACGGAGAGCATGAG
>CAMWWF010000348.1 GCA_947177885.1 uncultured Lachnospiraceae bacterium | reverse complement strand
ACGTTTGAGATGGCGAATGATCAGCTTTTTGACCATCGCTTTGCCGCATTGGGCGTTACGTCTGAGTGATGCCTTGTCTGGCGGTTGAGCATATGTGCCGGGTCAGCTGCCGGTTTTGGCGTTCCGTCGGAGTGATGCCCCGATGTGAGATGAGGATCATGGAATGAATTATGTTATTCTCTGCCGGGTGAAGTTTTCAAGAGAGTTTTAACGTACTTATAATTTTATATAATGCCTGTATCAAAAGACATTGAACGGAGGAAGGTACAATGAAGAGAAGAACAGGCAGTCTGAGATTCCGGGCTGTAACGATCCTGTTGATCATGGTTACAGCCTTTTGCAGTGCGGGTACGGCGCTGAGCAGAACCGCTTTCAGTGGGGGGGAACTGGAGAATTACTATTGTGAGCTGGAGTGTCAGCTGGTGGAAGAGGCCAGGGAATATCTGGAACGGCAGGGTTACAGGAACAGCGGTGTGATGCTGACGCGGGTGGTGGATATGGACGGCAGCAGGGAATATACTCTCAGCATCCACCATGGCAGGATCGTCAGGTTGAACGAGGAAGAGCGGGAGCGGCTGACCGGCGTACTGGAAGAGCTGGCTTTTACAGACCGGGACTGCACTTTTTGCGTAAAGGTGCTGTAGGTCTGTCCGTCGGTCGGACAGATGCATAATGGCTCTGCCGGGAGAATAAGGATGGGGAGTACAGTTTACAGTTTTTTTATGACCGAATAAATGGAATTGCATGACATTTTAGCAAAATAGGGGTATACTTCCTTTAGACAAATTTGAAAGGAGACCTCTAAATGTCATTCGTTCCCAAACCACATGAAATCTATAAACATTTTAAAGGGAATCTATATCAGATCACGGCAATTGCAGAGCATACGGAGACGAGGGAGACATTGGTGGTATATCAGGCCATGTACGGTGATTTCAAGACTTATGCCCGCCCTTTGGCCATGTTCATCTCTCCTGTGGACAGGGAGAAGTACCCGGATGCGGCACAGGAGTTCCGCTTTGAACTGCAGGGACCGGATGCGGCGAGACAGAGAGCGGAGATGGGTGACACCGTGCGAAATACCGGAACGGACGCATGCCGGCAGACAGAGTCGGATCCCGATGGTGCTGCTTCCGGGGAGGAATCCGCGGAGCCGGTGCCGACAGTACAGTCACGGCAGGAGAACGCCGCTTCCGGTGAACCGTTCGGGCAGCAGCCCGGGGAGAACACGGCGGCAGCAGGCCGGGAGATGTCCGGATCGGAGGAGGAGTCGGAGGAATTTCATATCGATCCGCTGGTGCTGGAATTTCTGGATGCCGACAGTTATGAACAGCGGCTGAATATTCTGGCCGGGCTACATCACCGCATCACAGACGATATGATCACTACCATGGCCATAGCCTGTGACGTGGAGATCAGTGACGGGGACATTGAAGAGCGGTATGAGTCGCTGAAGATGTGCCTGCTGACGATGGAACGGTATGAGTGCAACCGCCTCCGCTAAAAGTATGAAGAAAATCACTAAAAACGCAAGTACAGCGTTTTTCCCGCTGATTGTTTGTGCCGACTGTGTGGGCATGACGGGAAGTGTGAAGGAGCCCTCACTGATCGTTTGTCCGTCTGATATGGAGTTCCCGGAAGGGAGTGTCTTATGGCATATCAGACGGATAAGAAGATGGTGATCGGAGTTTCCTCCAGAACTCTGTTTGACCTGACTATAGAGAATGAGATATTTGAGACACAGGGACTGGAGGCTTACCGAAGATATCAGACGGAGCATGAGAAGGACGTTTTAAAACCGGGGCCCGGCTTTCAGCTGATCAGTGGCCTGCTGCAGCTCAATGAGCGGAAACCGGAAGCGGATCTGGTGGAGGTGGTCGTCATGTCTCACAACAGTCCCGATACGGCTCTCAGGATCTTTCACACGGTGGCTCATTACGGGCTGGCGATCAGTCGCTTCGTACTGGTCAGCGGTGCGTCTCTGGCGCCCTATCTGGCTGCCTTTCACACGGATCTGTTCCTGTCCGCATGTGAGGAGGATGTGCAGTGTGCCATAGATAACGGGATCGCGGCAGGGATCATCTGTACGGAATACAATACGGCGCAGGTTCGCCGCATCCCTACGGCGACAGCGCAGATCCGGATCGCTTTTGACGGAGATGCGGTGCTGTTTGCGGAGGAATCGGAACGCATTTTCCGGGAGAGGGGTCTGAGCGCTTTCGAGGAGAACGAGCGCACGCATGCCATGGAACCTCTGGCAGAAGGTCCCTTTGCGCAGTTTCTGAGGAAACTTTCCGACCTGCAGAGAGAATTCGCGTATGAGGACTGCCCCATCAGGACGGCTCTCGTGACAGCCCGCAGCGCGCCCGCCCATGAGAGAGTGCTCAGAACGATCAAGGCGTGGGATGTCCGTGTGGACGAGGTGTTTTTCCTGGGAGGCCTGGAGAAGAAGGAAATCCTCAAAGCCTTCGGCGCCCAGATCTTCTTTGACGATCAGCCGGTGCATACTTCCGGTGCGGCGGAATTCGTGCCTGCGGCGAGGGTTCCTTATCGGAGAGAGACTGTCACGGCTCAGGATCCGGATGCCGGGAAATGTGTTCTCGGCTGAAAACGGCAGCGGTCAGGAGACAGGCGCCGGAGCGGCAGAGGGTTGCCCCGGGAGCGGTCTGCCTTCCGGAAGCCCGGCCGCAGGAACATGCGCAGGCGGGTTTTCAGGGGCTGAGCGGCACAGTCTCCGGAAGCCCGGCCGCAAGGACAGGCGAGAGGGTTGCCCCGGGAGCGGTCTGCCTTCCGGAAGCCCGGCCGCAGGAACATGCGCAGAGAGAATTTTCATGAGGGCTAAGCAGTAACATACGGAGGATCAGAATGCAATACGACCACATAGTACAGGGGCGTTTCGTGGAACGTCCCAACCGTTTTATCGCCAGAGTGGAGACGGAGGACGGGATAGAGACCGTGCATGTCAAAAACACGGGACGCTGTAAGGAATTGCTGACAAAGGGCGCCCGCGTCTATCTGGAGAAGTGCGATAAGCCGGGGCGTTCCACCGCCTACGATCTGGTGGCGGTGGAAAAGGGAAAACGACTGATCAACATGGATTCCCAGGCGCCCAACAGGGCTGTGGGAGAGTGGCTCCTTGAAGGGAAGCTCTTCCCGGACCTTGTTTTCGTGCGCCCCGAAACGGTCTATGGCAATTCCCGATTTGATTTTTATATGGAGACGCCCTCGGAAAAGGTATTTATGGAAGTGAAAGGGGTTACACTGGAAGAGAACGGAGTGGTACGCTTCCCCGATGCGCCGTCGGACAGGGCGGTGAAGCATGTGGAAGAGCTGATACAGGCCAGGAAGGCGGGTTACCGCGTCTTTGTGCTTTTTGTGATCCAGATGGAGGATGTCCGCTATTTTACTCCCAACTATGACACCCACAGGGAATTTGCGGATGCGCTCCGCAGAGCGGCGGAGGCGGGAGTGGAGATTCTTGCCCGGGACTGTCTGGTGAGTCCCGAGTCCATGCGGATCAACAACCCTGTTTCCGTGAAGCTGGGAGAAGATTATGAATTGTTAAACAGTATTCCCAAATCCCTTCTCAAATGGTATGATGAGAACAGACGTATCCTTCCCTGGAGAGAAGAGCCTTCCCCCTACAGGGTCTGGGTGTCGGAGATCATGCTGCAGCAGACCAGGGTGGAAGCGGTCAGGTCTTATTTTGAGAGATTTATGCGGGAACTGCCCGATATCGGATCTCTTGCCGCGGCGGAGGAGGAAACCCTATTAAAGCTCTGGGAGGGACTGGGCTACTATAACCGGGTGCGCAATCTGCAGCAGGCGGCTCTCCGGATACAGG
>CAMWWF010000347.1 GCA_947177885.1 uncultured Lachnospiraceae bacterium | reverse complement strand
GCCAAGAGCCCTCAGAATCCGGATCAGGTATTCCGTTCCCCTGATATAAGTGATCCCGCCCATCTCTTCGGAGAATTCCGTGGGTTCCTCGCCCCGGCGAAGCTCCTTATCCAGCATCACGGGAACAATGGCGTCATACAATTCCCCTATGAGTCTGCCGCACCAGGTATCCCTGCCAACCAGTTCTTCCCCCTGCTCCTGAATCTCCTTCGCCATATCATCGCCGAAAAAATACTGCCACAGCGACAGATTGGCAGATCTGCCGTACTCGCCTTTTACAAGCTGGGTGATGGCTTGAAGACAGCCTCTTCTGTCAAAATAATTCAGAACTGCCTTGAACAGAATATCCCTGGAAACCAGTCCCAGATGGTATGCCTTCAGAAACCAGTATGGCTTTATGGGCGTCACAGCCTGGCCACCGGAAATGTTATACCCATAGTGCCGGACAGTGGGATGATACTGTGCCTTCTCCCGGTCCTCGGCACACCGGTTTTCCAGACTCCATGCGGCATAGAACGCTTTGGCGAATTCCCCTTCCGTCTTCCAATACCCCAGACCCTCCATAAAGCGATTGATGAACCGCAGATTTCCCACTGACATGGTCCGGGTCTCCGTCCGCCCGGTGTGCCAGGTAAAACGGTAGGTCATGCTCTTATTTTCCCTGTTGACCACCTTACACAGCGCCGGCGCTGCCTGCACCCCGGCCTGGAGCAGAAATACTCTGTCCTGAAATTCACAGCGGTAATTCCACAGCGCCCCCTGCACATGGTTCGGATATTCCAACTGCAGCGGCAGCGGCTTAAAAGGACATTTCCCGAACACAGCCTTATAAAACATCCGCGCGGTCTCAAACTGGTGAATATCTTCATTGTTCCAATAAACCCTGGCATCCATCTGTATCAATACGGAACAGCTGCCTATCTCCTTCTCATAAAACTCCCGCAGCTCCCTCTCCAGGGGGAAGTATTCCAGACGCCGGATCCCGCCGTAGTCGCAGCCGCCGACGTTGGAAGGATCCTTCTCCGTTTTCCTGCGGACATACCCGTTGGACAGCAGCTGCCTTTCCCCGTTGGCCGCCTCGTACTCGTAATCCTTATTATCCCGGAAGATGGCATCCAGCTTCTTTAATTTATCGATGATCTCCTGTTCCGACAGGGAGACGCACTGCAGAAGCACATCCTTACCCTTCTCAGGCTCCGGGAACTGTTCCGGTGCGTCAGGGTTATAGATGCCATACCCTTTCCGCTCCCGGTCTGCCTTATCATCCTTCCCCAGGATCTCTTCCAGCAGAACCTTCTCCTTGTCCGTGGGATTTGCGATCTCCGCCGCCAGAGACCGGACCCTGGAATAGAATTCTTTCCTTTCCCCGTCCCCGGACAGCCGCAGCAGCAGATCCAGACCTGCGGCGCGCTTTTCCCCGTTCTTATCCTTCACCAGACGTCTCAGGCATTCCTCCATATCCCCGTCCTCCTGGGACATCAGGAACTCCAGAAGCTGGTTTTTCAGCTGGCTGCGCTTGAACCGCAGCATATCCTCCATCAGGCGGTAATCCTCTTTCTGCAGTGTGAGCCTCTTCACCAGCGAAATGGCCCTGGATGAGGTAGACTCTTCCCCATTCCCCATATAGGTGATCAGAAGCTCCCTCTGGGTCCTGTTCACAGGGTTGTACAGCAGCAGATTCAGAAGATCCGCGCGCTCGCTGTAATAACCGTCACGGGGCACCTCACTCAGCAGACCTGCCGCATCGGTGATCTTTTCCTCATCCCCCAGCACATAGGCCAGGAAGGCCATCTGGCGCACCGCCTCCGAGGGCTTCATCTCCACCCGGTACCATGGGAAGATACAGGGGTCATAGACCACGCCCTTTTTGGGAAGTCTCTCATAGATACTACGGAATTTCTCATACCAGAGCTCCGCCTCCTCCCGGTCCTGAAAATAGTCTGTCAGAACCGGCTTCCGGGGCGCTGTCGCCTCGTTCGTCCTGAGTGTGTGCTTCTGATACAGAAGCCCGGTGATCTGATCGTTGAGATTCAGATTAAAAGCAGGCATAAAGGCAGCTACCAGTTCCAGATCCTCCGTGTGCTCCATCACCACCTTCCGGGCTGCCTCTATTCTCAGATTGGTATCATACAGCATGTTATTATAGTAGGATGCGGTCAGCTTCTGATTTTTGGTTCCATGCTCTATCAGCCCTTTCATGGCTTCTATGGCGTCTTCCACCTCGTCAAAGCCCAATGCCCACAGGGCCACAACGATGGCAACGGAGTCGTTGCCCTTTAACAGCTCCCGGCAGAGCTCCCTGTCCCGCAGACACCTCCCCATAAGCTCTAAAAGCTTTCCCGTCACCCTGTCCACACTGTTCTCGTTAAAGATGCCGATCCAGACGGACACGGAACGCTTCACGGAGGAATAGCGAATCAGGTCATTTTCCTCAATGACCTGCAAAAGCGCCATGAAGGACTCCCTGGTACCCTCATCCATGGATTCGCAGACAGCCTGACGCAGTCCTTCCTGCAGTCTTGCGGCCAGCAGAAGGTCACACATCAGCTTATGTAATTCCTTATGATCCGAGCGAAGGATCCCCAGTATCATCTCCCGGTCCAGGTAGGCCGAATTGCTCTCGCTCAGTATGATCTCCTTAAAAGCATCAATGACCGCCTGATTCCCCCTGTCGATCTCCGCCGCATAGATCAGGCTGAACTGGCGGGTAAATCCCCACTCATGCCCGATGTAGTCCAGCATCTCTTCGTCCAGACGGCGGCAGATGAAATCTTCCAGCCGCTGTCCGCAGTAAAACAAATTCTCATACGCATTCAAAAGGGAAAGGGCCGTACTGATCTGTGCCCAGTACCCATGGGTGCGCAATGTCCTTCTACGCCACCCGCAGGAAAAGGGGAACTGATTCAGCTTGTCAATGATATAGAGATAGGATTCCTGATACTCTGCGGGAACAAAAACATCCAGAAGCTCCTTATGACCATGGCCGCCGGGCACAGCCCCCTGCCCCGTAAACCACTGGGAGGGCTTTATCTCCCTCCGTGCCCGGAACAGCTCTATGATCCGGTCTGTCTGCCGACCGCTGTTGGCCCCATACAAAATCTCATGTGCCAGTTCTCTCTCGCCTGCAGTCAGTTTCTGCATCCGCTTATCTCTCTGTTCCCTCAGCCTGTCGCTGATCGCTTTTCTCGTCTGCAGATCGTAATCCGCCATTTTACCACGTCCTTCCTGCCAGCATGGTCAGTCTGACAAATGTAAACACACTCTCTTCCGTGATCGAAACCGGCTCGTCCAGCGCCTCCAGAGGTTCCCCGTCCTGGAAGATCCGGTAGATCCCATCCTCAAAGCACTGGAGGGCATTCTCCTGTGCCGCCGACAGCTCAGCCTTTTTCTCCCCGTAATTGACTCCAAAAGTAACCTTACCTGTCCGGGCTTTGTCCTCAATCTCTTCTCTGGTCAGGCAGGAAAGCAGTTCCGAAGCCTCCATACGCCGGTTATATTCCTCCACACCTGCCTCCGCCACTGCCAGGATCAGCTCCCGCAATGTGCCGGGATGACCCTTGATCTGACAGGTAACGGGCTTCACAGACGCCTTCTTCTTACCTATGGCTTTCAGGTTCACATGAATATTCAATGACAGTCCTCCCGTATTGTTCTACAGACTCTCGAAATCTCCCGCAAGATCAGGCACAAAGAGATTCCGAGAGTCTGTTTCTTTGTTCCGGTTTCTCCGATGGTTCTATTTTAGCACAGCAGTTCCTACATTTCCACAGATTTCACTTGCGGCTGATGATGACGATCCGGGCCTGTAACAATTCAGACAGGTCACCAAACTGTTACGTTGATGCACAC
>CAMWWF010000346.1 GCA_947177885.1 uncultured Lachnospiraceae bacterium | reverse complement strand
GCCTCTACCTGTAAAGTCCATATGCCCGGCGTGGGGTCCTGCACTCTGATCCACACCAGTTCCTCCCCCGATGCAGATTCCACCAGGAATCCTGCAATGGTCACCTTGCTCCTCTCGTAAATGAAGCTGTAAGTAATAGCATCTCTCAATCCCAATCTGACTGCAGGAACTCTTTCCCCTCCGGGAGTGCGGATCGACACATTGAAAATATCCGGCAGGCTTCCCCACAACTCCAGAAAGAATCCTTCCGCCCCATCCGCTACCCGCACCTCCACTGCCATATTGTTTGCACCTCCCGATGCCGGACTGCCCAGCCGGCCCTGAAAGTGATGTCCGGCATTTCCCTCGTTTCCGCCTGCCACCACCACTGCCCTGCTTCGCTTCACTGCAATGGCGCTCAGATATCTGCCCAGGGGAGAACTTCCTGTGTGATCCCCATAATTGGTACCCAGACCGAGACACATGACCACAGGTCTTCGGAAGGTTTCCGCAAAGCCATCCGCATACTGAACTGCCAGCATGATATCATTTTCCTGATAGGCGGGCACATTTTGCGGTACGAGATAAAATCGTCTGAGATATTGTTTGCACTGTTTCAGCTTCACCACTACGATATCCGCATGGGGAGCCGCCCCCTGAAAGGAGAATCCGCCCCCCAGTCTGCTGCCCGCCGCGGCAGAGGCCAGTGAGCTTCCGTGACCGATCTCATCCCTGCTGGGTACGATAGAATACGGATCCTCCGACTGCAAAGCCCTGTTGATCTCCTCACGGGTGTATTCCGTGCCATACAGAAAGCCTTCCGGCGGCTCTCCCGTCTGGATCGTCTGATCCCAGATCGCCAGGATGCGGCTGCTCCCATCCTCATTTCGAAATACAGGACTGGTGTAATCAATACCCGTATCAATGATACAGATCACCACTCCCCTTCCCGTGAGCGCCAGCGGCTCCCTCTGGATCTGTGTGATACCGCTTTCTATCAGGCTGTTGGGATCAAAGCCGCCTATGGAACCTCCCTCCTGCATCAGTCCATAAAGCTTCGGAATACTCCGGTAAGAAAAAAAGTAATCCCCCGTACTTGTCAGTTGATTAATGGCAAAATAAACGATATTGTAGTAATTTTCCACACTTGCATGACACAATTCATCGGCACCCGGCCCCAGCACCCACATGGGAAAATCTGTGATCACATCATAATATCTCTCGGAAAGTATCTGTTCCCTGCAATTAACCGGCATAAAAATCCTCCCCTTGCCATAACAGCATATTGTATACCATCATATGCAGCGGGAGACAGTTCGGTTCTTTCCGCACCGAACCGATAATGGTAAGGATTTTCTCTCCAACAACTCTCGACCGCTACATTAGTTTGATCCTTGTCCGTAAGTCTGACCGGCACGCCAATTGGTATATCTGTTTCCTTTGCATGACCCTGAACAGAAGCTGAAAGTCCGCACAACAACATACCGCATCATTTTTGCATATTTTCATACAGGGAAAATCCACAGAAGCAGACGGCTACCCTGGAGCGTGTTTGAGAAATCATTCCCCGGTCTGCATGAGCCCCACTTCGCGGCCTGCTACGCCTCATTCAGCCGCCTTGAAGAGTGGCGATATATTCTGCCCAGTTAGTTCAAAGATGAACGTGTCAGTACACTAATACAGCATAGCACAAATAACAATGAATACAGCACCTGCTATTTGCGCCAGTACCGCGTTGTCGTCAGTCAACATTTACTTCAGTAAATTGACACCGCATTGCCTCCTTCCTCCGCCTTGTCCTGACGCGAATATCAGGCACTGTTTTTCACTGTTATTTAGGCAATACTGTACTAGAATTGCATTCCGTTCACACTTCCCGTATGTTTTGTGTTATACTGGATTAAATGATCATGCTTCCCTCATTTTTTCCATGGAGTTTTCATTTATCAGGGCTCGCAATGTCTATCCTGTGGAAGCTATGATAAAGCCCTTTGCAAATGGCTTCTGAAAATAATGAGGAAAGCGATCATAAGGTCACAATTGGGATCAGCAGCAAAAGAGAGGTAGATTATGGATCAGATACATTTGTTTTTAACATCAGGTGGTTTAACAAAGAATATGAAAAATTACTTTTTCGATATTATAGGGAAGCGTCCGGAAGAAGTTAAAATACTTTATATTCCAACTGCCGCAATCGAAACGGATGGCGCAAGGGAAGGCATTGCTGTCTGTTTGTATGAGCTTTCATTAATGGGGATCCGCTCCGAAAATATATTTGTGTATAATCTGGAATTGATCCTGTCAAAAGGATATAAACGCACATTTTCGTCATATGTGACAGATGAACATATGGCAAGCAGGCTTCTGAGCACAGGAGAATTGAAAGAATTCGATGCGGTCTTTGTCGGTGGTGGAGACTGTGCTGTTCTGTGTCGTGAAATGGTCAGAACAGGATTTGATCATATACTTGAACAGGCTGTTAACGAAGGTCTTGTATATGTAGGTATCAGTGCAGGAAGTATGTATGCGGCAGGTAATCTGAAGAATGGATTAAATATGATCCCTAATCCGATAATACCACATTGGAATGGTGACAGGGAAATGAGTTTGCCAATAGATCACAGGGAAATTCATCTTGCAGACGGACAGGCGGTTTATATTGAGGGTTCCAATGTCTGCTTACTATAACTCAATATGTAAAAAGCAATCTCCGTTACTGACAGGCGCGGGATATTGGCGGATTTCATGCAGCTGTTTCAGGACAAATCACCAGTATCGGTACTGCTAAAAATATCTTTCACAGGAGGGTACACAATGTATTTTACCCATGATCAGAACTGTCTCACTGCCAGGCAACAAAACGAAACCATCCTTGTAGAGCCCTGGGGAACCGATGCCCTTAGGGTCAGAGCGACGAAAAATCCCCATTTTACCGGAAATGACAATGCCCTTTCCCCCGTCATATCCTCCGCAGACATTGAGATCACGGAATCTGGCGCTCATATTTCAAATGGAAAAATAAGCTGCTTTATCTCTCAACGGGGATGGCTGGAATTTTACAGGGACGGCAGGCTCATTTTAAAGGAGTATCTCAGAGACTGGGGTGATGCCAATGAGCACAGTCCCAGTATGAAGTTTACCGCCCGTGATTTCAAGCCGGTAAGCGGAAATGACTATTCCGTCACCATGCGCTTCGAAGCCGGCGAAAGCGAGAAAATATACGGCATGGGACAGTACCAGCAGCCCCATCTGGACTTAAAGGGCTGTGTTCTGGAGCTTGCCCAGCGGAATTCGCAGATTAGCATACCCTTTTACATTTCCAACAGGGGTTACGGCTTTCTGTGGAACAATCCGGGGATCGGTGAAGTGATGTTCGGCGCCAATTACACCCAGTGGCACAGCCTTTTGTCGGAAGAGCTGGACTATTGGATCACCGCCGGCGACACACCGAAACAGCTTCTGGCAAATTATACGGAAGTCACGGGACGTGCCCCCGCATTTCCCGGCAATGCCCTGGGCCTGTGGCAGTGTAAACTCCGCTACCGCACCCAGGAGGAAGTCCTGGAAGTGGCACGGGAGTACAAAAGACGCGGCATTCCCCTGGATGTGATCGTCATTGACTTCTTCCACTGGATCAGACAGGGAGATTGGAGCTTTGATCCCGAATACTGGCCGGATCCCGACGCTATGGTAAAGGAGCTGCGGGAAATGGGTGTCCGCTGCATGGTGTCCATATGGCCCACCGTGGACAGGAAAAGCAGGAATTTTCAGGAAATGCGGGACAAAGGTCTGTTGGTGCGAACCGACCACGGCTCCATGCAATGCTTTGATTTTCAGGGCGATACCGTGATCTATGATGCCACCAATCCGGAGGCC
>CAMWWF010000345.1 GCA_947177885.1 uncultured Lachnospiraceae bacterium | reverse complement strand
CTTCTGTATTATGCGAGAGAGTCCTGGTTCATTAAGATGACGGCGGTGAAGGATGATCTGGTGCGGAACAACAATACCATCAACTGGATCCCTCAGTCCATCGGCGAGGGACGTTTCGGCAACTGGCTGGAGAATATTCAGGACTGGGCTGTTTCCCGTAACCGTTACTGGGGAACGCCGTTAAACATCTGGGAGTGCGAATGCGGGCATCTGCATTCTGTGGGCAGCCGTGAGGAACTGTATCGGCTGAGCGGTAACGAGGAAGCTAAGACCGTAGAGCTTCACAGACCCTACATCGATGCCATCACGATTCCCTGCCCTGAGTGCGGCAGGACCATGAAGAGGGTGCCGG
Organism: uncultured Lachnospiraceae bacterium; assembly: GCA_947177885.1. Next base: position 3,507 of record CAMWWF010000345.1, on the reverse strand, counting down.
AGGTGATCGACTGCTGGTTTGACTCCGGTGCAATGCCTTTTGCACAGCATCACTATCCCTTCGAGAATAAAGAGCTCTTTGAGCAGCAGTTCCCCGCGCAGTTTATTTCCGAGGCGGTGGATCAGACCAGAGGATGGTTCTATTCCCTGCTTGCGGAGTCCACACTGTTATTTAACAAAGCGCCCTATGAGAATGTCATCGTCATGGGACTGGTGCTGGACGAGAATGGCCAGAAGATGAGTAAATCCAAGGGAAATGCGGTGGATCCTTTCGAGGCTCTGCAGACCTACGGCGCGGACGCCATCCGGTGGTATTTCTACACCAGTGCCGCACCCTGGCTGCCCAAGAGATTTTCAGGCAAGGTCGTGATGGAGGGACAGAGAAAGTTCATGGGAACCCTCTGGAATACTTATGCATTCTTCATCCTTTATGCGAATATCGATCAATTTGACGCATCGCAATATATACTGGAGTACGATAAGCTGTCTGTCATGGATAAGTGGCTGCTCTCCCGCCTGAACACGGTGGTCGGCGAGGTGGACGGCAATCTGGACCAATACCGCATTCCCGAGGCGGGGAAGGCTTTGCAGGACTTCGTGGACGAGATGAGCAACTGGTATGTGCGCCGCAGCCGTGAGCGCTTCTGGGCAAAGGGCATGGAGCAGGATAAGATCAATGCATACATGACGCTTTACACCGCCCTGGTGACGATCTGTAAGGCTGCAGCGCCCATGGTGCCCTTTATGACGGAGGAAATCTACCAGAACATGGTGCGCAGCGTTGACGCTTCCGCGCCTGAGAGTATCCATCTGTGTGATTTCCCTGTGGCGGAGGAGAAGTATATTGACAGAGAACTGGAAGACTTCATGGAGGATGTGCTGGAAGCGGTGGCTATGGGCCGTGCCTGCCGTAACGATGCGGCCATCAAGAACCGTCAGCCCATCAGCCGCATGTATATCAAGGCGGATTTCACATTGGAGCAGTTCTATACCGATATCATCAGGGAAGAACTGAATGTGAAGGAAGTGGTGTTCACGGAGGATGTGAGGGACTTTACTTCTTATACCTTCAAGCCCCAGCTCCGCACTGTGGGGCCCAGGTATGGCAGGCAGCTGGGAGGCATTCAGAAAATGCTGGCTTCCCTGGACGGAAACGCTGCAATGGATGACCTGAATACCAATGGAAAGCTGGCCTTTGAGGTGGACGGCGTGACAGTGGAACTGACAAAGGATGATCTGCTGATCGACATGACACAGAAGGAGGGGTATGTATCCCAGGAGAATAACAGACTGACGGTTGTGCTGGATACAAACCTGACGGAAGAGCTGATCGAGGAGGGTTTCGTCTACGAGATCATCAGCAAGATCCAGACCATGCGCAAGGACGCGGGCTTTGAGGTGATGGATCATATCCGTGTATCCCTGAACGGAAATGAGAAGCTGTCCGCGCTGGCACAGAAGAACAGTCAGGTGATCTCCGGCAAGGTTCTGGCGGACGAATTGACGGACAAAGCGGAGTATTCCGTCTCCAGAGAATGGAACGTAAATGGTGAATCTGTGACCATCGCTGTAGAAAAGGTTTGAAAATCTTCCATTATCTGTTATAATAGGGGATGTGGCACTACCCGGAGGCGGCATTTCCGGAACACAGTGTTCCCGGAATGAGGCTGCACCGGATCATTCCCCGGCGGATCGCAGGGTGATTCCTGCCCGGAGAGGGAGTGCCCGGCGTTTGTGAGATTTGCCTTAAGTGTGAGGGGTGTTTGCAATGTGTGAGCAGCACAGGCGAAAGCCTGAAACCGAGAAAAGGAGATAAGGAGACGAAAATGAAGAATACTGTTTTCAAAAAGAATTCTGCGGTTCCCGCCGAGGAAAAAGCGGAGAGCAAAGAGGCCGTGGAAGTCAGGGAGAATACGGAGAACAAGTTAAAATTTAATAAGGATCTGTTCAAGAGAAGTGTGGAGTACAATGTCAGGACTCTTTACCGCAAGGATATGTCCGATGCAACGCCGCAGCAGGTTTTTCAGGCGGCATCTCTGGCGATCAAGGATCAGATCATAGAGAACTGGATCAAGACTCAGAAGGCATATGAGAAGGAAGATCCCAAGATGGTATATTATATGTCCATGGAATTCCTGATGGGTCGTGCTCTGGGCAACAATATCATTAACCTTCAGGCCTCAAAGCCGGTGAAGGAAGCTCTGGAGGAGCTGGGATTTGACCTGAATCTGGTGGAGGATCAGGAGCCTGACGCAGCGCTGGGCAACGGCGGTCTGGGACGTCTGGCAGCCTGCTTCATGGATTCCCTTGCAAGCCTGGGCTACCCCGCTTATGGCTGCGGGATCCGTTATCGTTACGGTATGTTCAAGCAGGAGATCCGGGACGGTTATCAGGTGGAGGTACCCGATAACTGGCTGGCTGACGGCAATCCTTTCGAGCTTCGCAGACCGGAGTATGCAAAGGTTGTAAAGTTTGGCGGCTATGTGGCGATGTACAATGACGAGAACGGCATTGCCCATTTTTCACAGGAGGACTATCAGGCGGTCAGGGCAATACCTTTTGACCTGCCTATTGTGGGCTATGACAATGGAATCGTCAATACCCTGCGTATCTGGGATGCCGAGCCCATGGAGGGCTTCAAGCTGGATTCCTTTGATCAGGGTGACTACCGCAAGGCCGTGGAGCAGGAGAATCTGGCGAGAAATATTGTGGAGGTTCTGTATCCCAACGATAATCATTATGCAGGTAAGGAGCTCCGCCTGAAACAGCAGTATTTCTTTATCTCTGCGTCCGTGCAGGAAGCGGTTCAGAAGTACATGAGAAAACATGACGATATCCATCATTTCTACGAGAAGGTTACCTTCCAGCTGAACGATACCCACCCTACCGTGGCAATTCCCGAGCTGATGAGGATCCTTCTGGATGAGTATCATCTGTCCTGGGACGAGGCATGGGAGATCACCACAAAGACCTGCGCTTATACCAACCATACCATTATGGCGGAGGCATTGGAGAAATGGCCGATCGATCTGTTCTCCAGGCTGCTTCCCAGAATCTATCAGATCGTGGAGGAGATCAACCGCAGATTTATCCTGCAGATTGAGGAAAAGTATAACCATGTGTATGGCGTGGATGTACAGGAGAAGATCCGCAAGATGGCGATCCTGTATGACGGACAGGTGAAGATGGCGCATATGGCCATCGTGGCGGGCTATTCCGTGAACGGTGTGGCAAGACTGCATACGGATATTTTGAAAAAGGAAGAGCTGAAGGACTTCTACGAGATGTTCCCTGAGCGCTTTAACAATAAGACTAACGGTATCACTCAGAGACGTTTCCTGCTTCACGGAAATCCCCTGCTGGCTGACTGGGTTACCTCCAAGGCAGGTGATGGCTGGATCACGGATCTGCCCCAGATCAGCAAGATCAAACCCCTGGCAGAGGATAAGAAAGCACAGAAGGAGTTTATGGAGATCAAGTATCAGAACAAGCTTCGTCTGGCAAAATA
>CAMWWF010000344.1 GCA_947177885.1 uncultured Lachnospiraceae bacterium | reverse complement strand
CTTAAACAATAACCTGTCACTCATAACAATCCCTCCTATACAGGCATATTGTAACATATTTTCTGCACAGTTAACGCCGCTCTCAGAATATTAAGCGGTCGTAAATGGAATATTAAATGAATGTTAATAATTAAGCGGAGGCGGTTCCTATCTTAACCTGCAGCTATATCTGCATGCCGGATAGTTGCTGCATCCCATAAACCTTCCATATTGGCCGTTTCGTTCACGCAATCTGCCTCCGCATTCCGGACAGATATGGTGATCATATTTTATGTGTGCTTTTGCCATTTTTTCCGCAGCCTTTTGGGAAACCGCAGGATTATTGCCCGAGCAGTCTTTGCAGGTTCCAAGGTTGATATGTCCCTTGCCGCCGTAGGAACTGAACTCGCCCTCCACCGCTATCTTCCCACAGAATTCACATTTGATCCAACGCCTGCCATCGGCGTCTCTCACCGGTGTCTCCTGCTGAGAGAAATTTGATTCCATGTTTCTTTTAAAATCTTCTTCCCTCTGACGTTTCTCCGCCTGCTGTCGTTCCCTTTCAAGTCTTTGCTTTTCTTGAAACTCTTCTCTGCGCTTTGCCGCTTCCTCAGCTTGACGCCTGCGTTCCTGTTCGACTTCTTCCTGTCGCTTTCTGCGTTCTTCCCGATCATACTCTTCTTGCTCAAGAAGCTTTTTTGCCGTCTCTGCATAACGCTTTTCTTTTTCGGCACGTCTGACTTTTTCACCTTCCATACCTGACCGGAAGTTATCCATTGCCGCAGACAGCTTAACGCTTAACAATTTATCCGCATATAAAATCTGTCCATCGTCGTTGATACTGAAATCTCTTAATGATCCTTCTGCAAATACCACTTCCTGCCACAGGCCATCTATATCCTGCGCATAAAATGCCGCTTCCATCCCAGCCTCATTGTAATCCGCACTTTCCACAGTGAGAAGCAGACAATATCCCTGTCTGTGCTGTACTTTCATAAGCCCTTCAGGATACTGCCCCGAACAGCCGCCATTCTTATGATCAACGATATAGATGATATGAATGCCCTGACTGTTGCTTTCCAGAATACTCAGCTTTTCATCAGATAAATTAACCCTTTCATGGCAATAGCTGAGTGCTGTTTTCCGGCTTTGAGATAAAAATGAAAATTCGTAACTTCTGTTTATGTCATCCACTGCATGGATCGGAACGCGTGATTCTACGTCTGCCGCTTTTAGCTTATCATCCAGCCAGCACTTAAGGACTATCTTTGAATCAACCGAAGTCTTACCCTCTGTGATCACATTGCATTTCTGATCGAAATCTCCATCCTTAATCCTGAAATGCTGCTCCCGCAGGTTCTTATCACCCGCAACCAAAATAAGATTTGCACCGCATCCGCATGGGCAAAACAGTTCATTATTTTGGCTTTTGGCCCTAAGTTCCTTCAGCTTTTCCGGAATATTTATCTGCCGACCGTTCACAACAGTGTAAATTGTTTCTACTCCTATGTATTTCCCCTTGTATAAAGCAACCGTCCTCTGTGCCATAGGGCCATCACTTTCCTCCGTGTTCTTTTGTTCTGCACGCCGCAAGATTATGTTGTCATATACAGAATATCCTGCACCAGCCGCTCCAATATATTTTCCTGATAAGCAGCCCTCCCCACTTGTCTGACACAGTCTGCCGTCTTACGCAGAAGAGGATGCTCCACACCCTGCAGCTTCTTCAGCCTCCATTCCTCTATCGTCTCTTCCGACAGCGCATCCGGATAATCACCGGCATCCATCCTCCAGATATGATTGTTCCGGGGATATTGCCGCCAAAGCCGATCCGCGATACCGATTCCCTCCGGATCCATATCTCCGCTGTAATAAATTCTTGTACCGCTTTCACAGAGCATACGGATCAGCCGCTGCGCCGCATAGCTCAGTTGACCGGAGGTACACAGCAGAGTGACCGGCAATGCCCCACAGCATTTGACCAGATGAGAAAACACCATCTCATTCTCCACCACATAGGCGCACCCTCCTTCCGCCCACACAGTTTCCGCTCCCGCCAGATTGGCAAGAGACAGGATTCCGGGCTCCCCCGCCGCACAAAAGGCCTCCAGGATGCCGCTGTCCGCTCCTCCCTTACGCATATGAAGCCGGAAAAACGCCACCGTGCTTGCAATCTCATCCGTGACGATTCCCGCATTCCGATATACCTCATACACTCCCGCAACGTCCCTCGGAAACTCCCTGCCTCCGACAAAGCACAGGACATGTAGCAAAAGCACAGCGGCGTTCTGTCCCCTGTCAAAATAATGCGGATTTCCGGATACCTTTGCCGCCAAAACCGCCAACGCAATCCCGTCTTCCCCTGCCCCGGCGGGCGAGAGGTATCCCTGACATACATTGCGGACCACGGTTTCTGCCATGCTCTCACTGCTCTTCCAAAGTCCCATGACCGTTCCGTAACCATATTGCTTTTCTGCCGCCATGCTCCGGATCCAGGCCAGTGCCCCGGCAGCTTCCTCCGTTACGCCTTTTTCCTCCAGCCACACCGTTAAACGGTTCCAAAACTCTTCCTTCCTCCGCTCTTCCAAAGTCCTCTTTTCCTGATTGGTAACAAGCTCTTCTCCCAGATAATGTATTTCATGACTTTTCTGTCTGTTTTCTTCTCTGTAAGACAAATCGTATCTCAATCTGTTGTCATCCTATTATATCGATATACTTTTTCTTCGTCAAATCATTATTGACATGATTGTCAGCCTATATACAGAGAGGGTCCGGTCCTCGGCATCAGCTGTCGTCAGCATGAATCCATCTTAATCCTGATATCTTTGAATGATCTCTATTCGCTAAACCATCCTCGCCGCCAGCACCACGCTGGCCACAGTTCCCGCCAGGGTTGCCAGCAGCGCACCGGACAGGGTATACCTGGTTTTCGTCACCTTCGCCGCAAGGAAATAGACGCTCATGGTGTAAAATACAGTCTCCGGTGGCGTGTCAATAGGGGGAAATACTTTTCCCTCGTCTGGGATGGTTTCCTCTATGCAGCAAAGAAGGACATAATTCTATGCCCTCGCCCAACATAACCTTTGCCATGTCTCTTACTTTCCTATTTCCATATTCAACCTCTGATACAACTTCTCACTGATCCGTATCCCACTTTCTTTTAACCGTTCAATACACCTTTCCACATCTTCCTTCGTCAGTATCCCCTCATCAAATGCTTGTGTAAGAATTCCAATTGTACCAGTAATTCTTATCCCCAGCTTTTTAGCAACCTGTCTGCCCTTACGCTCGTCCATCAGCAACACATCGGAATTCATTTCGTCTGCCAAAATAATTGCTTCACTTTCTCCGGCATCTAATCCGGTAAAATTCTGCAATATGGCAACTGACTTCCCATTGTCCACTTTCTGCATATAGAGGAATTCACACTCCTGTACCATTCTTACTTCTTCAGAAAATGCCTCATTATCTGTCAATTCCCGATATACTGCCTCCGGAATATAGACAGCTTCAAACAATTGCCGCAACAATTCTAACTGTCCTGCTTTCATTAGTGAAATAACCGGTGTAGTATCTGAAACAACAATCATACGGTCGCACCTCTTAATCTCTTCAACGCTGCCAGGTCTTCTTCAAATTCTTCATCTGTTTCATCAAAATATGGCAGGCCTAATTTGCCATACAACGTAATCAGGTCAATCTTATGAAGCCCAAGCATCTCTGCTGCCTTTCCATGAGACATGACACCGCTTTTGATATAAGGATAGACCAGCATTGCATTTCTTGTCGTTTGCGCCTGTTTATCCTCCAACACTATATATGGTACAATTTCCTCCGGTACATCAATTTCTACCTTTATCATTGTCATAGCATACATCTCCTCGCTTTATATC
>CAMWWF010000343.1 GCA_947177885.1 uncultured Lachnospiraceae bacterium | reverse complement strand
ATCCATATCCGTATTTCCTGTGATATTTTCCCTTCATCCCGGGAAAATGTCGATCCAGCGCGGCATAATAATATTCCCTGCTGCCCTCCCGCAAAGTCATTCCCATGCCAAAGCATATGATTCCCCGCACCTTTGCCTGAATACAGCAATCCAAAATACGTTCAATATTCTCTCCGGTGTCATTGATAAAGGGTAAGATCGGCGACAGCCATACGACTGTGGGAATTCCATGATCGCGAAAGGTCTCCAATACCTCCACTCTTCTATTGGTCGTACACACATTGGGCTCCAGGATACGGCAAAGATCATCGTCATATGTGGTCAGGGTCATCTGCACCACGCACTTTGCCTTTTCGTGTATCCTTTTTAATAGAGCCAAGTCCCTGAGAATCCTGTCGGACTTTGTCTGAATTGCCACGCCAAACCCATAACGCTCTATGATCTCCAGGCAATGTCTTGTCAATCCAAGCGTCTCCTCACAGTGCATATAGGGATCACACATGGCTCCCGTACCGATCATACATTTTTTTCGTCTGGACCGAAGAGCCTTTTCCAACAATTCAGGTGCGTTTTTCTTTACCTCAATATCCTCAAAATCATTGGTAAACTGATAACATTTGCTGCGACTGTCACAGTAAATGCATCCATGGGTACATCCTCTGTAAAGATTCATGCCGTTTTGCGGAGACAAAATCCCTTTTACATCCGTATAGTGCATCCTACCTTCCTCCCCTCAATTCACAGCTTTCTTCAGCAGCCGTATCCCGGATGGCAACAATTCACACAAATGGCTGAAGCGCTGCCCAGAATCAATAACAACCTCCAAGAAATCAAAAGCCTTGTTCCCGCTTCCTGTTTATGATAATATAAAAACAGCAGCCTTATGGCTGAGGCCATACGCAACCAACGCTTTGCACCCCTCCCGGGAATAACCATCATTGAGGTAAACCAATGTTTAAAAAATATTTCCTTCTCTTTCCGGCTTTATTTCTTCTGACCACAGGCATTCCTGCTAAAGCGGAAGAGCTCTCCCCTTCCTTCACCCTTTCCACCGGCGGTGAAGGCGCTTATCTAAAAGACGGAGAGCACGGCACTTCCTATTCCTTTGAAGAAGGCGCCACCGTCACTGTCCGTTCGGCAGACGGCAGCGCCATGGCAGGCATTTATATCATCTGGGATAGCCCCGTAAACCAATGGAACCTGCGGACGGACTCCGGCGTAATCACCTGCGGCCAAAATGGATTTCTGCATGAATTCATTTCCCTGGAAGCTCCCACCGCCAGCGCCGTCATTACCGTCCCCTCAGGCGGCGCACGGATCAGCGATATCCGCATTTTCAGCCAGGACGGGCCGCTTCCGGAGGATGTGCAGCGCTGGAATGCCCCTTGTGAAAAAGCGGATATTATGCTCGTCCCCGCTCATGCGGACGACGAGATCCTTTTCCTTGGCGGCATCATTCCCACCTACGGAGTTGTTGGTGAAATGGACATTCAGGTGGTCTACATGGCGGAATTCTGGAGTTCGGCCAAAATCCGGGAACACGAAAAGCTTGACGGTCTTTGGGAGGCAGGTCTGAAAAATTATCCAGTATGCGGCAACTTTAAAGATTTGTACTCCAAAACCATAGAGGAAGCCCAATCCCAGTATTCTTTTGATGCCATGACAGAATTTGTCACAGCACAGATCCGGCGCTTCCAACCCCAGGTAATCGTGACACACGATCAAAAAGGAGAATATGGTCACGGATTCCACATGCTTACCTCACTGGCAGTTACCACGGCGGTAGAATGTGCAGGTGACGAAAATCGTTATCCCGACTCAGCATCCGCTTACGGCACCTGGGACACGCCCAAAACCTATCTCCACCTGTATGAAGAAAATAAAATCCGTCTGGATCTTCGCCAGCCAATAGATGCTATGGGAGGGCGTACCGCCCTGGAAGTTGCCGCCGACGCCTACAAAAAGCATGTATCACAGCAATGGTGTTGGTTTTATGTATCCGATGATTATCAATACAGCTGCGCGGATTTCGGACTGTACAGAACCACAGTTGGCGCCGACACCACCGGAGACGATCTGTTTGAAAATCTGAAGACCTACAAGCTTCAACAGCAGGAAAAAGAAGAAGCGCAGCGTCAGGCGGAAGCACAGGCCGCCCTGGAGCGACAGCGCCGGGAAGAGGAAGCCAGACGGCTGGAAGCGGAGCGGGAATCCGCCAAACAGCGGGAACAGGAACAGGCGGCGCAGGAAGCGCTCCGGCAACAATTAGAAGAGTTAGGCCGTCAACAAAAAGAATTGTCGGCCCATCGCTCCCTTGTGCTTGGCATATTGCTGTCCGTGATCGTCATCCTGGCCTCCCTGCTCACCTTCGGCATCCTCCGGCTGCTGAAACGAAGAAAATAAGCCGCCTGATTTTATGAGAACACCCCATCCGCCCATAGCTTTCGGAAAAATCCCCGGAAGCCTTCATCCAAGGCCAACTCATCTGCGTTGGCTATGGACGAATCCACATACTCCTGTTCCAATTCATAATAATACTTCCCTGTCCTTACATCTACGGAAAGACTGTCAAGCGGAAATCCCTTCCGCCTGACGCCGGACCAGGGCTTTGAGGTAATCAAAAAGACTTCGCTTACCAGGCTCTCATCCATACATTCATAGACATGATCTCTGTCCAGTACAAGGCAGATGGCATTATGGTACCTGGCCCTCAAATCCCCGTATTTTGCGGCAAGGCCGCCATAATATGCCTGCATTTCCTCATCTGTAAGGTACTTCCCCTTTACCGTTCTCACATGAACGCCAGGTTGAATCGCCTCGGGCAAGCCTTCAAAATATAAGCCGGAATCACAGGAAAAAACCGGCACTCCAAAAAAAGCATAATAGGCCAGCGCCTTTTGCCTGGCATTCTCCAGGGGAGAGCTTCCGTCCTCAGGCACAGGCGGCGCCTCCCGTTCCATATCGGAAAGGCCTAATATTTCCAAAGGTTCCCCCATATAAAACTCGCCGCCCTCTCTTGCAGACAATTCCGAACCTGTCACAAGCCCCGCCAAGGCCCGCCTCATCACTTCCAGCTTGGCAGCATTTCCCGTACCATACAGAAGCTTCATAATCCCCTTTCCTCCCGCTCTTTCTTTTTACTCGAAATCAGACCGGTTCAGACAAAGTTCCTCTCCTGCTTTCAGCTCCACACTCCGCTTACCTTTGCCATATACAAAGGTAGTTTCCAGCGGCAGCTGCGCTCTGATATGACAGGATACCAGCTCTCCGTCAGCCCATTCCAGCCCAAGGCTTCCGCCGCCGCATATGGTCAGCCCTTCCAGGCGGCCCTTACTCCATTTCTTTGGCAATGCAGGCAGCAGCAGCACCCTGTCCTCATCGCTTTGCACCAAAAGCTCCGCTATAGCTGCAGTGGCGCCAAAATTGCCGTCTATCTGGAAGGTGTGTCCCTTGCCTCTGGGATGGGTATCCATCAAATTGGAAAACGTGGACTGGCTCCACAACTTTTGCAGATTCTCAAGCGCCTTCTCCCCATCCCCCAGCCTTCCGTACAAATTTACAATCCATGCGCAGCTCCATCCCGTATTTCCGCCGCCATGGGTCAGACGCCGCTCCAGCGTCCTGGCTGCAGCTTCCGCCAGATCCGGCGTCTTATCCACTGTGATCTGGTGGGACGGATGGAGCGCATATAGTTGAGAAATATGACGATGGCCAGGTTGTGCTTCCTCATAATCTTCCATCCATTCCATAATCTGCCCGAACCTTCCCACTTTTGTCCCGGGAAGACGGTCAAGAATATCCTTCGTGCCATCCACCTGTTCCTCCTGTATCCCCAGAACCTGTGACGCTTTCAGATAACCCTCAAACAAATCCCGCAGAATCTGATTGTC
>CAMWWF010000342.1 GCA_947177885.1 uncultured Lachnospiraceae bacterium | reverse complement strand
TGGGATACACTGTATCTGCTGTTAAAGAACGGCATTTGCTTCTGTATTTATCTGGCGCTGATGGTCAATGTGAAGCCGGTGCTGATCGTGGCCACTGTTGCGATCACTGTGGCGGATTTTGTGGTGGTACGGCGTTTTGACAACTGGAATCATGATCATCAGGAGGAAGAAGGAGAGATCATACGGAAAGACCGCTATCTTTATAATTCGGTCAGAGATCCGAAGCTGGCAAAGGATATCAGGATATTCGGCATGAAAGAATGGCTCTGGGATATCAGGGAGGATATATGCAGACTGAGACGGAACTTTCTGAACCGCAGGGAAAAAAATACAATCTGTAAAAATGTCATGGAAACGCTGCTGGATCTGCTGCGGAACGGATGTATTTATACATATCTGTTGATCATCACCCTGCAGGGGGGATTGTCCGCATCGGAATTCCTGCTGTATTTTACCGCAGCTTCCGGATTTACAGGCTGGGTGACCGGTATTCTCGCCAATGTGACGGAGCTGAACAGGCAGAGTATGAAGATATCTCTTGTCAGGGAACTCTGCGGAATGAAAGAACCCTTCCTGTTTGAGGGCGGCAGAGAGCTTGTATGGGAGAAGGGCGTGACATACGAGTTTGAGTTCAGAGATGTGACATTTCGGTATCCGGATGCGGAGAAGTCGGTTCTGGAACATTTTAACCTGAAGATCAAAGGGGGAGAAAAGCTGGCTGTGGTGGGGCTGAACGGAGCCGGTAAGACCACTCTGGTGAAGCTGTTATGCGGATTCCTGGATCCGGATTCCGGGCAGGTGCTCTTAAACGGTGTGGATATCAGGGAGTATAACCGGCGGGATTACTATAAACTGTTTGGCGCTGTGTTTCAGGAATTTTCGGTTCTGGGAGCTGCCATTGCGGAAAATGTGGCGCAATCCGCAGAGCCTGACATGGAGTGGGTGCGGAGCTGTGTGGAACAGGCGGGACTGAAAGAACGGATTGAGAGATTCCCGGATCAGTATGAGACGAAGCTTGGCAAGTCGCTTTATCCGGAGGAGGCTGTTGAATTGTCGGGAGGAGAGATGCAGCGTCTGATGCTTGCGAGAATGCTGTATAAGCATGCGCCGGTGATGGTTTTGGACGAGCCCACCGCCGCGTTGGATGCCCTGGCGGAACGTGACATGTACGAGCGCTATGCGGATTTTTCCAGGGGAAACACTGCGGTATTTATCTCACACAGACTTGCCAGCACCCGGTTCTGCGACCGCGTGATCCTTCTGGACGGAGGCAGGGTTCTGGAAGAGGGAACCCATGAGTATCTGATGGAGCAGGGTGGGAAATATGCGGAACTGTTCGAGATACAGAGCGAATACTATAAGGAATCGGAAGATTGATCTGAATCAGAGTTTTGCCTGAGGATGCATATGGTAAAGACGAATGTTTTTTTGTGTTATGAATCCACAGGCAGCGGAAAGGTATGGTTATCCATATGAATCAGGAGAACGAAAAAGAAAAACTATCCGGCAGAGAGACAGTGGAAATCTGTTGTCGAACCATGAAGTTGATGTGGGAGAACTTTCCCCGAAATATTGTCAGCAGTATTCTGTATAATATGATGAAAGCCCTGACTCCGTATATCCCGCTTTATTTCTCCGCGCAGCTTCTGAATGAGCTGGCGGGAGCGCGGAGACAGGAGATACTGACAAAATGGGTATTGTTATTGCTGATACTGACATTTATATCCGGACTGGTAACGCATCTTCTGCACAGCTGGGAGACAGTGCACAGACATATTTCCTACTGGGAGCATCAGAGTCAATTCTACAGCAGGAAATTGTTGGAGGCTGATTTTGATAAGATAGATGACGCTGTCACGTTGGATAAGCTGACTCAGATCGAGAATAATCAGACTTTTATGGGATATGGCATTAACCAGTTCATGATTCATCTGGAGAAGATCACAGTGGCATTTTTTCAGGTGCTGGGCGGAATCCTGCTTTCCGTTTCGCTGTTCACGCTTCCTTTGGCAGAGCAGTATCGGAGAAATATGAAGTTGAATATGGTGTTTGTGGGAATCGCTGCGCTGATCGTGGGAACGGTGTTTCTGCCGGCTCTGCTGGGCAGGGTGGAGAGGAGCCATATATTTGAATGGGCCGATCATGGCGTAAAGTTAAACAGGGTGTTTTTTGCCTATGGCTTTGATCTCTATCAGAATAAGAGTAATGCGCTGGATATGAGAATATACAGACAGGATCTGTTTGGAGATAATGTATTGGGCAGGAATTGCAGAGATTCTATAACGAGTATGGAAGCGATCCTGAATAAGGGCATCCGGGGATTCTGTCAGGCGGGGAGTGCGATGTCATCTTATCTGATGATGGGGTTCATCTATCTGTATGTCTGTCTGAAGGCCTGGTTCGGCGCTTTCGGTATAGGAAGCGTGACACAGTATGTGGGAGCGGTGAATTCTATGGCGAAGGGCCTGGCCGAGCTTTTTAAGACGGCGGCGCAGGTAAGAACGAATGCCGTTTTCCTGAAAAAGATCTTTGAGTTTCTGGACATCCCCAATGAGATGTATCAGGGAACCCTGACAGTGGAGAAGAGAAGTGACAGGGATTATGAGGTGGAATTCCGGGATGTCAGTTTCAGATATCCGAACGCGTCGGAATATGCCCTGCGCCATGTGAACATGAAGTTTAAGGTGGGGGAGAGGCTGGCTGTGGTGGGACGGAACGGTTCCGGGAAAACAACTTTTATCAAGCTGCTCTGCAGGCTGTATGATCCCACAGAGGGGCAGATTCTTTTGAACGGTATTGACATCAGAAAGTATGATTATCAGGAATATCTGTCCATCTTTTCGGTGGTATTTCAGGATTTTCAGCTGCTGGCCATGCCGGTGGGACAGAATGTGGCGGCCGGGACTTCTTATGATGCCGTCAGAGTGGAGGATTGTCTGAGGAAGGCCGGCCTGGGCGACTGGCTGGAGCGGCAGGAGGCCGGTCTGGATACTTTTCTTTACAGGGATGGGATGGAAGCCAGATTCCATATAGATAAGGCCGTGCAGGGAGGCGTGGAGGTCTCCGGCGGGGAGGAACAGAAAATAGCCCTTGCCAGAAGCATGTACCGTGACGCACCTTTCATTATTTTGGATGAGCCCACGGCAGCTCTCGATCCTGTTTCGGAGTATGAGGTATACACTCACTTCAATGATATTATGACAGACTGCACGGCAATCTATATCAGTCATCGCTTAGCCTCCTGCAGATTCTGCGATGAGATTGCGGTATTTCACCAGGGAAGTGTCATAGAGCAGGGCAGTCATGAGGAATTATTGGGAAGGGGAGGACAGTACAGTGAGCTGTGGTATGCGCAGGCGGAATATTATAAGTAAGGTTTTGCAATGTCGGCGTCACAGGGCGGCTGCCGCTCCATAACATAGTTTGCAGGACGATATATATGAACATAAAATTAACAGCAATTACATACAGATATCGCGTATAACTATATAAAGTTAAGCTTTGACAAGCCATCACCTTGGCAGTAAAATGGAAACGAATGCAAAAAGGTATGATGAGGTCAAAGGAATGGATGATATGAGAGAGAATGTGCAGAAGAAAGAGAAAAAGCGGCTTTCATACAGGCAGGTTATATTTTTCTGCCTGGGAGGATTGGCTGCAGTGCTGATTCTGATATTCTTTGTATATGTATATTGTGATTTTCGGGAGGAATGCAGGGAAAGTGCTTTAAGGAATGCCCAAAATACAGCGGAAGATGTGGCTGAATGGACGGATAAATACTTTGTACTGTCCGAAGAGGCGG
Source organism: uncultured Lachnospiraceae bacterium (assembly GCA_947177885.1). The sequence continues at coordinate 89 of CAMWWF010000342.1, read as the reverse complement.
ATCCGGATGCCCGGATATCGACCTGGAAGCAGGAAGTGGGCGCGCATATAGGTGCAGGAGAGGAGATCGTGATCCTGGACAGCAGCAGT
>CAMWWF010000341.1 GCA_947177885.1 uncultured Lachnospiraceae bacterium | reverse complement strand
CCACAGGGTTATCCGTCAGCATTACCTTACCGATTCCCGATTCCCTGATCACTTACGCAGGTAATAACAAGGTGGCGGGTGTGGTAAATGACAGGCTTGATAAGCTGTCGGCAAAGTTCACTACCATTTCAGGAGTGGCTTGTATCACTTTTACGGCGGAGCATTTTTCACCTTATGTGATTTATGTGGACACGGCGAATCTGTCCGCAGGAGGCAGTGCCGATTCAACGCCTAAGACAGGAGACGGTATCCATCCCAAGTGGTTCCTGTCCATCGGTCTGGCCTGTCTGTCCTTCGTGATGTTTATGCAGAAGGATAAGAGAAAACCGCAGAAGGCGAAAGTGAAGGTAAGAGCGAAGTAAATTGCAGAAGATCTGATAAGCGAAGCAAAAGAGCATAAAAGCTGAAAAGCGGGAACTTGAAGAGCGGAAAGCGAAAGCTTTAAGAGCGGAAAAGGGAAAGCGTATGAGAAAAAGGAAGCGTTTAAGCGGAATCCTGCTGATCATAGCAGCGCTGATTATTATGCAGCTCCCTGTATCGGAGGCAGATGCGGCATCGTCATCTGCTTCCGATTTTAAAATTGAGGGAGGTGTACTTGTTAAGTATCGCGGAACGGAGACAAATGTCTCGATTCCCGACACAGTGGAAGCCATCGGACAGGGGGCCTTTGAGGACAATACAAGGGTGGAACTGGTGGTCATTCCAAATTCGGTCAATAGGATCGATCCCTATGCATTCTGGGGTTGTGACAATCTGGATACGGTGGTTTTGGGAAAGGGACTGACAGAGGTGGGAGATTTTGCCTTTGCCGGCTGCGGTGGTCTGGAGCAGATGACCATTCCCTCCAATATCCTTTCCATTGGCACTTCGGCTTTTGCGGACTGTGTGAATCTGAGAGATATCAGTATCGCGCCGGAGACAGGGGATATCGATGTGACGGCATTTGACGGCTGCTACAGGCTGACCATTCACTGCAAGCCGGGCACGGCGGCGGATAAGTATGCCCAGGAATTTTATGAGCGCCAGAAGGAAATGCCGGAATATCAGGATGTACCGGAGTATCCCGATGGGGATGGTACAGGAGATACGGCTCCGTCTGTCCCTGACAGCAATACCCCGAGCGCACCCAGCACTACGCCGGTTCCCGGGAATGTGTTGGGCAGTACCCAGATCGTGGGCAATCATGCGGTGTTCTTTATTGATAATAAGCTGCCCGATGTCAAAAGTAACATGGAAGGTCTGCCATCTGTGGCGGACACATCAGAACCTGTGGGAAATCTCTTGCAGGCGGCGGAGGACGGTGTCTCCAAGTATACCATAGTGGATAACAGAATCATTTCAGATCAGGCATATTACCGTAACGGGGAGCTGACTGAGGCGGAAATCCCCCTGGGTATCGTGGAGCTGGGGCAGTTTTCTTTTGCCAGAAGCTCTATAACGGGAGTTACGGTGCCTGTCGGAGTCAGAGAAATTTCTTACGGTGCGTTTTATCACTGTGACAGTCTGGGAAGGGTATCTCTCCCCAGCAGTGTCATATTGGTGGAGCCAAAGGCATTTTCTTATACGCCATGGCTGGAAAATTTCCTTGGCGGAATGGCCGTAGAGGGAAATGAGAGTGGTGATGACGATTATCTGATCAGTGGCGGCGTTCTGGTGGCGTATCGTGGAACGGATTCTCAGGCAATGATCCCTGACGGTGTCAGGGTGATCGCGGCGGAGGCTTTCCGGAATCATGGGGAGCTGGAGAATGTAGTGATACCGGACAGCGTGACGGTGATCGGAGAAGGCGCTTTTGAGGATTGCGGGAATCTGACGGCATTGACTTTGGGCGGCCAGGTGCAGCAGATCAAGGACCGGGCCTTTGACGGCTGCGGATTGCAGCAGGTTACGCTTCCGGAATCTGTGCAGGAGGTAGGGATCAGAGCTCTTGGGAATGCGGAAGTAAGTTTTACCGGAGAAGCCTTTGAGATCCCCAACAGTTATGAGACTACAGCTACAAGGCTTTCCAATGAGGATTACAGGGAATTGACAGATGAGCCGGGAGAAGCGGGTGTTACCGTCGCTGGCATGGAACAGGCGTATGCGGAGCTTGACGGGGCGGCAAGGAGTTATACTCTGACGATCTCTTATCTGGAGGATATTTCCGCCTTGGAACAGGCTTGTGTCAGATCCTTTAAGACATCCGCACCGGAGAGCATGGTGGCATATGATCTGGAATTGACCGATTCCGGTGCGATTCCCATCACAAAGCTGGGACGTCAGAATCTGACGGTCATTTTGCCTGTACCGGAGAGTTTAAGCGGTATGAGACTTCAGGTGCTGACTCTGGACAGGAATGGCCAGCCGGAGCTTTTGGCAGCGGAGCGGGTGATGATGGAAGGCGTGGAGTCTGTGAGATTTCAGACGAATCATCTGTCTCCTTTCGGAATTTACAGCCTGGGTGTTGACGATTCTCAGGAGGAACTGCAGGAGCTCAGTGTGGAATTGACCAGTCAGAGCGAGGGCCCCGGTATTTCGGCGAATGGAAGTGTGGCTTCCGTCTCCAAGATGGTCATCAGCGGCATGGTGCTTATGCTGGGCGTACTGTTGATCGTACTGGGAACTGTTCAGCGCAGTCACAGGTAATGCTGCGTGGCAGATGTAGGCCGGAGTGCAGAATTTATGATGCCCATATATCCCCGGACAATGAGCCGGGCGGATTCGTCAGAGGCTCTTTGGTGAATACCGCGGGGGCTGAATGTCCCGCCGGCCTGTCCTGTATCGGATGGAAATACCGGCATGATGAGCGTTCGGAGCAGCGTTGAAACAGAATAAGGAGAATGGGAACCAATAAGGCGTCCCGGCATAAAATGTAATAAGTATATGCCGGGACGCTTATTAGTATGCAGCGAGTAAGAGAACAATTAAGAGTACCTTTCCGGAAAGAGACGGACGGAAGCGGGATAACGGTCGGAGTGTTGGATACCGGTATAGGACAGCATCCCGACCTGGCAGACAGACTGATCCGGTTTCAGGACTTTGTGGGACGCAGAGCTTTGATGTATGACGATAACGGTCACGGAACCCATGTATGCGGGATTCTCTGCGGAAGCGGTGCGGCATCCCAGGGGAAGTATATGGGGATGGCACCCGGAGTCAGGCTTGTGGTGGGTAAGGTGCTGGACGAAAAGGGAGACGGATCCACGGAGAGCATGCTCATGGGGCTGGACTGGATCCTGAGAATAAGAGAGCAGTGCAGAATCAGAATTTTAAATATATCTGTGGGGATCGGCACTCTGGAGGAGGCGGAGAAGGAGCAGCGGCTGAGAGCCATGATCGAAGCAATATGGGACTGCGGTATTCTCGTAGTCTGTGCCGCAGGAAATAAGGGGCCGGAGTCAGGCACGATCTCCGCGGTGGGCGGGAGCAGTAAGGCGGTGACGGTGGGATGCCATGACGGAAATTATGAACTGGATAATCCGGGGAGATGCGAAACTTATTCCGGCAGGGGAGTGGAGGGAATGGCATTCCGGAAACCGGACCTGGTGGCACCCGGAACGGATATTGTATCCTGCAATGTGCATTATTACAGACTTCACGGAAAATACCGAAATGCTTATATGGCCAAGAGCGGCACCTCTATGGCTACCCCTATTGTATCCGGTGCCGCGGCACTTGCCATGGAGAAATTTCCCTGGATGACCAATGAGGAATGTAAGCAGAAGCTTCAATACACTGCCACAGATCTGCATCTGCCCTGGAACCAGCAGGGCTGGGGGATGTTGAATGTGGGGAGGCTGCTTCGGAGCGATTCCTGAAATGGCTATACACTTTATGCATGGAATCTTTTTCCTTTTTTTATGATGAAAATACATTGACACACCCCGTATGATTGTATACAATAATACGGGGTGTACAATGTG
>CAMWWF010000340.1 GCA_947177885.1 uncultured Lachnospiraceae bacterium | reverse complement strand
GCACTATCGTATATTATATTCAGAATGCCAAAGTCGAAAAAGCGAAATATCTCTTGGTTAACACCCATGAGAGTGTTGACAGTATCAGCAATCAGTTAGCCTTCAATACGCGGAGCTATTTTACACAGGTATTTCGCCAATATACCGGAATTACACCCAGCGAATATCGTGAAAAATACGGTATTGTTTAAGTTGATCTCTACTGAAATTTCTTTCACTTATCCGACTTTTTCGGTACCTGATCTGTGATAGCAGATATTCTTGTTCAACTGATGCTTGGAAAAAGGAATTCAACAGTCTCTCTGAGCCGGCTCCAACTTTCTATCCAAAGAAGATAATACCTGCATCAGTTCCTGATCTTTTTTGTACATGACCTCAATTTCCCTGTCAAACATCATGGTGGCCGGACGTTCCTTTGTGTAAGGCTCCCATCTGGGCATTTCCCTTGTCGCAGGCTCTCCAGATGCGGCAAAGGAAACCCATGCATTGCACATGATATTCTGAAGCCATTCTGTAATCCCGGGAATATAAGCCGGCTCAATATAATCCGCATTGTGGAAAATATAGGGAATTTCCGCATTATGCCATGGAAGTGTGCCGCCATATAGCGGGAATTCCAGATTGAAACTGTAATTATATGTATTGTCGCAGCCCTGTTCCACCCTTAAATCCGCATATTCCAACGCTCCTGTCCGGAACATGGTGTCTACGAACAATAAGTCCACAATGTTCTTACCGGGGTATGCTTTTTGAAAAGCCATGACTGCCCTTTCTGCGTCTTCACCCAGCTGTTCTTCTATGAGCCGCCGCCTCTTCTGCATATCCCACTGGTTCTTTCTTCCATCGTCCAGACGATAATTGAAATTATTTGTAAACTCTCCAAGAACACTGCCTACAATTATTGGGATATGCTTTGCATGTTCCCGGATTCCGACATCAAATACGCTTCCCTGATAATACTCACCGTCAGCCGTAGGACCAAAGCGCATTGCCGCACCCTCACCCAGACTGCCAGCCGCTTCTGCCAGACGGCAGTATGGAACATGTTCCATTTCCTTTATCCTGCCTGCCGTAATGCCGAGATAAGAAAGTATCTGTTCTGTATCCTTACAAGACTGCGACCTGTCATACTCCGGAAAATGCCTTGTCACACCACTTTGAATGACCGCCTTGTGGAACAGGCCGTCCGCTGCCGGCATCTGTAGCAGTGTGGCAACCTTCGCTCCTCCCCCTGACTGTCCAAAGACTGTGACATTGTCCGCATCCCCGCCAAAGGCAGAAATGTTGTCCTGAATCCAGGAAAGGGCTGCCACAATATCCGCCATTCCCACATTGCCAGAATTTTGATATTCCTTCCCATAACCTGACAGGTCAAGAAATCCCAGCACATTCAGGCGGTGGTTAAGGGTCACCACTACCACATCCCCCTGGCGGCTTAAGTTCTCTCCATCATATGCAAAATGTTCTATCCCTGAACCGGTTGCAAACCCGCCGCCATGCAGCCAGACCATAACCGGCCTTTTGGCATCCTTATCCAGACTCTGCGACCAAATATTTAAATACTGACAGTGTTCATCCTGGGGATAAAAATAATGAGGTACCGTATATTGATCATGAGGAATCGGCGTCATAATCTCTGGACAAACATGCCCATAAACGATTGCCTTCCTCACCCCTTCCCATGGTTCTACAGGCTCCGGCATATGAAACCGCTTCGCTCTGGCATAAGCAATCCCCCGAAAAACATAGGTTTGATCAGAAATAACGCCCTGGAGCTTCCCCTGCTTTGTATGCGCAATTGCCTGATCGTAATCACAAATTATCTGCTGTGTCAGTTTTCGTACAAACATACCCTTCCTTCCTATTCCAGTACCGCATCCGCCCTCCAGTACCCCTGCAAGAGGAATGAATTTCCGGCCGCTAAGTTATGCGTCCATAAATCATCCAGGTACTTCCAGGCGGATGCTATTTTATACTCGTGAACGCATTTAAATGCCGCTTTCTTCTCTGGATTGCCGATGCGTTCACTCATTATACTATGCAGACGGCAATCATTTGCGTTTGTGGGTATAAATTCAATTTTCTCCCGGGCACTTCAGTCCTGAGACTGCATTCCGATTTAAGTATTTCCCTAACGGACTATTCAATCTTCAGGAACACCTTTTTCTCCTGCATCCCAGCGGCAGTAAAAGTCACTGTCACGCTGCCGGGCGCATCCGCGCATATAACCGCCAGCAGGCGTCCGGCCAGCATCTTCCTCTGCGGACTGGAATAAAGGCTTAAATCCAACAGATCACCGCTGTCCATTCCCACCAGATGCGCAGGACCCTCTATTTCACACAACACCTCCGCCGAAGAATCCGGCACCGGATTTCCGTCCGCATCCTCTGCGGACAGCTCTATCTGGGCAAGCTGCCTCCTCTTTAATACCTCCCTGTCCGATTCCGCCGCCAATGCTGCCGGGGCTTTTGTGGTTTTCACCACTGCCACTGCTACCACTTCACCATTTTGATATCCTTCAGCCTTCAATTCTCCCGGTTCATAGGGCACATCCCAGACCAGATGCAGGTCATTGGTGGTAATTAACTTTCCCCAGTTGTCATTCCAGGCCTTCTTTGCTCCATACCGGGGACATTCATATCCCCTGGTTCCTACCAGCCTGCCATTGATATACAGATTCACTTTTTCGCAATTGGTATAGCATACCACCTGTTTGAATACACCTTCTTCCCCCGGCCAGTTCCAATGGGGCAGAAGATGGAGCGTAATTTCTTTGGTATTCCATATGGAACGGAAATAATAATAGGAATCCTTGGGAAATCCGGCTGTATCCAACGGCCCGAAAAACGCCCCCCGGGAAGGCCATCTGGTCTCCCCTAAATAATCCACTCCCGTCCACAGATAATCCCCGGCCACAAAGTCATGGCTTACCGTATATCGCCATAGCGCCTCGTGATTCACAGTGGCATTCACATAGGAGCCCCAAATGCTCTCACCTGAATAATCTCCTCTTCTTCCACCCACGGACGGATTTTCCGAGCCAATCATTCTGCGTTTCGGATATGCCGCCCTGTCTTCCTCATAGAAAGTTTCCGCACGTTCACGCCACCTGCCCACATAATTGTAGCCCACCACATCCAGTGCATTTTCAAATTCCCGCAAGGTTCTGTTTGATTCTATCGCTGCAATATTATCACAGGCAGAAGTCACCATCCGGGAAGAATCCTCCTTATGGCATATATCCTGTAAGAAATTCAGTATTTTAATGCCGTCCAGAGAAGACTGCTCCGGAATCTCATTGCCGATGCTCCACAGTATCACACTGGGATGATTATAATCCCGCCTCAGCATGGATGTCAGTTCTTCTTTGGCATACCGATTAAAGAACTGGCCGGAGCCATACGCCAAACCCTGCGAGTAATAGTTGTTATTCTTATGCTTGACCAGCATCCATTCATCAAAAATCTCATCCATCACAAGGAACCCCATTTCATCACAGAGTTCCAAAAATGCCGGATCCGGGGGGTTATGCGCACAGCGTATTCCATTGCATCCCATGTCTTTCAATGCCTGCAGACGCCTCTTCCATAACTCCCCATAACCCACCGCTCCCGTCATGCCGCAGTCATGGTGAAGGCACATCCCTTTTATCTTTACAGTCCGCCCGTTGAGCAGGAAACCTTTATCACAGTCAAATACAGCAGTCCGCACTCCGACACGGCAGCTGACCTCGTCAATGGGCACGTCATCCAACATCACCGTAGTCACAAGAGTATATAAATAAGGATCCTCGTCAGTCCATAGACGGGGCTTATTTACCACCGGACGCACCATACAGTCACTGGTTTCCCCCGGATTGACATACAGCGAAGTCCCGGCAGTGCATACCTGATTTTTCTCCTTATCATAAAGCGTATGAA
>CAMWWF010000339.1 GCA_947177885.1 uncultured Lachnospiraceae bacterium | reverse complement strand
GCTGATAATGTTCCTCCAGCTGTCGCTCCTTTTCGGCATAATCCCGCCGAACCCTCTCCGCCTCTGCCTGCGCGTTTGCATATCCTTCCTCATAGCCCTGGAGCTTCGCCTGCTCCAGGATCTGTACCTTTTCTTCCTCGGCCTGCCGCTGCGCATCCTTCCTGATCCTGGCCGCCTCCACCTGAGCGTCCGTGATCTTAGCCTGCGCTTCCACCGCGGCCTGTTCCAGAATTTTCTGTGCTTCCTCCGACACCTGAGCGGAAGACATCACCGGATCGGGCTCTGTTCCCTGTACATCCTCCGGTATTTCTCCCTCGGGCCGAACCTCTATACGCTCCGCACTGAGACCCGCCACAAAGCCTCCCGCAGACGTCCCGTTTTTCTGCTTTGCCAACTCCGCCAGACGGCTCTCCGCCAGCACGTTCATATCAAGGACCCGGGTTTCCTCCTCAGTTGTCGCAACATACATCCGTTTTACCAGATTCCTAGACAACAATCTCGTCACCTCCGCCTCTGGAAATTACGATTTCTCCGGAATCCTCTAATTTACGGATAATATTCACAATCTTCTGCTGTGCTTCCTCGACATCCTTCATACGGACAGGTCCCATAAATTCCATGTCTTCCTTGATCATAACGGCAAGACGCTTGGAAAGATTGTTGAAGATCGTGTTCTGTACCTGCTCATTGGCACCCTTCAGCGCAATGCCCAGATCATTGTTATCCACATCACGCAGCACACGCTGGATCGCTCTGTCGTCCAAAAGAAGTACATCCTCGAATACAAACATCTTCTTTCTGATCTCGTCCGCCAACTCGGGCTCTTCGATTTCCAGAGTTTCCATGATATGACGCTCTGTACCGCGGTCTACCGTATTCAGGATCTCTACTACCGCGTCCACGCCGCCGATAATGGTGTAATCCTGATTTACCAGACTTGCCAGCTTGGATTCCAATACTTTCTCAACCTCCTTGATGACATCAGGACTGGTGCGATCCATAACTGCGATACGTCTTGCCACGTCAGCCTGCCTGTCAGGGGGCAGCGCAGAAATGATGAGCGCCGCCTGCCCGGGCGCCAGGTAAGACAGAATAAGCGCGATAGTCTGCGGATGTTCGTCCTGAATGAAATTGATAAGCTGGGACGCATCCGTCTTGCGCACGAATTCGAACGGCTTTACCTGCAGCGATGCGGTCAGCTTGCTGATGACATCCATCGCCTTCTCGGAGCCCAGAGCCTTCTCCAAAAGGTCTCTTGCATATGTAATACCGCCCTCCGCAATATACTGCTGGGCCAGACAGACTTCATAAAATTCATTGATGACATCCTCCTTGACCTGAGGAGTCACGCTTCTGGTATTTGCAATTTCAAGGGTCAGTTCTTCAATCTCTTCTTCCTTCAGATGCTTGAAGATACCGGCTGAGCGCTCCGGCCCCAGCGCGATCAAAAGGATCGCAGCCTTCTGTATCCCCTTAAGTCCTTCGTTTTTAGCCATACTGTATCCCTCATTTCCCTCTATATAAAGCTTAACCCCAATCCTCGTTCAGCCAGTTCCTCAACAGATTCGCTGCCGCATCGGGATTTTCGTCCACAAACTTCTCTATCATCTTGCGCGTCTCGGACTTGGTCTCCACATCAATATCCTCCACGGCATCAGGATTGGACTGCAGCATACTCTCCACAGAAAGATCCTCCTCCTCTGTCGCTTCCTGCTTGGACCTCATACTGCGCAGAACCACAAATGCCAGTAACGCCAGTATCAGCACGATCATGAAAATGCTGAGTATGTCTGTCGCCTCTACATTCAAGCCTTCCCTGTCAAAGAACACAGGCGTCTCATAAGCAATGATCGTGATCTTCTCCTGGGCAATACCGGTGGCATTGGCCGCCATGGCATAAAATTCAGGATCCACCTCCATGCGGATATCCGTGCCGTTGGCCGCCTTAAATTCCTCCCAGCTGGTACCGTCCAAAAGCCCCTGATCTCTGACCTGCTCCTCGTAGTACTCATGGTACGTGATCATGGCGATAGACATGGAAGAGTTCGCATAATCAATACCGCCTGCGGGAGACACCGAATTGCGGAAACGCTCGTTAGGCAGATATTTGTCGCTCACTTCAGTGGACGAATACTCACTGGAAGTGCCGTCAGGATTCACATATGTATTCAGGTTCCCGCCTTCACCGTTGGAATCCGTTCCGGGAACTCCCGCCACACCATTTGTGCCCTCCTGCTCATACTGATTATGTTCCGCCAGCATGCCCTGCGTCTGTCCGTCCGGGGCGTAATATTCCTTGACCGACTCCTCATAGCTGGAGTAATCCATCACCAGATGACTGGTGACCTCTATCATGTCATACTGCTTCGTACCGTACAGTACCCTCCGGACCTGATTGGACAGCATGGATTCCGCCTGATTCTGCAATTCCTGCAGGGAATTGGCAATACCCGCGGAGCCGTAATCATCTCCGCCGGAGAACAGGATATTGGCATCCTGATCCAGGATCGTAATATTGGCAGTTGTCGCATTTCCCAGAAGGGTCGCTGCCGCTCTGGCCATTGCCGCCGCCTGCGAGGATGACATGCTGCCATTCAGCGTCAGCTGGATATAGGCAGAGGATTCCATCTGATCGGACGATGCCATCAGAGTGCCGTCCTGTCTGGGAACATGCACATACGCCTGAATATCCCTCACCGGTTCCAGCGTGCCAAATGCCTGCCGCAGCTCCGCCTGCAGCCACAGGCCATATTGTTTCTCCTTATCCGAATTAGTGGTAGTCATACCACTGCTTACATAATCGCTATACTTAAGGCTGTCCGGCCGATAGCCCTGTGAAGCGATAGCGTAATTAGCCTGCGGTACCTGGCTCTGCTCCACTTCGATGGTCAGCAGATCCGCGGAATCCCTGTGGTTGATTCCCGCATCATCCAGAATCTTTATGATCTCCGCAGCCACCTTAGTATCGTCGTATGTACCGAATCTGGTATACTGCGGCCTTGTGAATGCATATATGATGATGGCAAAGGTAAAGATTGCAACTGCAGCGATCGCAATGATAATCGTCTTCTGCTTTGCCGTGAATTTATTCCACCATTCCAGTATTTTTGCCGGTATTTCTTTTAGCCTGTCAGCCATGACACTTCTCCCCTAGTCACTTTTTTAACAGATCAATCAGATCTGCATCTGCATGATCTCCTTATAGGCATCCAGGAGTTTATCCCTGATTGTCACTGTGTACTGCAATGCTGTGGAAGCTTTCTGCATGGCAATCATCAAATCATGAGTATTCTCTGTCTCACCCATTGCGAATTTGATCTTCTCATCCTCCGCATCCGACAGATATCCGTTGGTAGTCCTGATATTATCGATGGCGGTATTTAGAAACGATTCAAAAAGCGAACCTGTTGTTTTTTCTCTCTCTTCGGCAAGCGTCCCCGTCAATGAGGAAACAGAGGATGTTTTATCCAAACCCCTCAATCCTGAAATTCCTGTAACTGCTGATAAATCCATTATACCCTCCTAAAATAAATTTTGATATCCACCTTTTATCCTATGCTCAGCTGTTCAATTCCAGCCCCTGAAGCGCCATAGCCTTGCTGGCATTGAACGCCGTGGAATTAGCCTGATAAGCCCTGGTGGCATCGATCATATTTGTCATCTCCGTGATAATGTTGACATTGGGATACGTGACATAGCCGTTCTCATCCGCATCCGGATGGGAGGGATCATATGCCATGGTCATCTCTGTCTCATAATCCTCATAGACACCGCTCACCTTTACCCCTTTTCCGGTATAGCCATGGGAATAAGCCGCCTCGCCCAGCACACGGCTGAAGCTGGTCTGTCCGCCCTTCTCTTCGAAAGTCACGACCTTTCTGCGAAAAGGTGTACCGTCCGCCGTTCGGGTGGTGTTGGCAT
>CAMWWF010000338.1 GCA_947177885.1 uncultured Lachnospiraceae bacterium | reverse complement strand
CCACCACCACCAGGTCCGGCTCTGTTTTCCCGTCGCCGCACACGTCTCTGTCATACCGTATCATGCCAAGCTCCGACGAGGTTCCTCCCACCCCCGCCTTGACATAATGTATGTTGTCCTCCGTGCCTCTGCCGCAGAGCCCGCAGAAGCCCTGAAAAGTCTTCCATGCATAGCACTGTTCGTTTATGGGGACGGCCCCAGCTCCCTGGGTGATGGAACCGCCGATGAACGCCACCCTGGTCTCTTCCCCCGCCCGGGCCTTCTCCATGACCCTTTTCAGTCTGCTGAGATCACCTGTTCCAAGCAGCGATCTCTCCAGCATCTTCCCGTAAACAGGCCCTTTCAGCACCGCCCCGTCTTCCTCCTCCGGCTCCGGTGCGTCATAGCCGTCCTGCAGATAGAGCCGGACGCTCACTCTGGCCTGTGTATTGGCTCTGGAAAATTCAAAGCGGATCTGTCCCGGCGTAGCGTCATCCTCCGACCAGTCCACCTGGGACAGCCTGATCATATATTCCATGCCGTCCGCCTGCACTTCCCTCCTGAACTGTGTGCCGGTAATGCCGGGATCCGTCTTTCCGTACATCTGCAGCACAAAGGCGGTCATCTCTCCGGGATCTTCCGTCTCCACAGACACGCCCAGTCCATAGACCAGTCTGCGGAAGCCCTCCGCCGTGCGCAGCAGTTCCAAGATCCCATCGTCGGTTATCCCTCCGGCGATCCGTGCAAAGCTCACCAGGCGTTCCTCGCTTATGAAGATGACCTGAACCCCGCTGCCGTCAGCCCGGGGAGAGCCTGCCACCTGCTTATTTCTCATGATATAGAAGCTTTTCCTCTTCTTCTCCGCATCCCTGGGCGCCCTGGGCACCGATGCCTTCTGCTCATCCATAAAATGTATCCTTTCCTGCTGTTTACCGTCAGTCTTTCCTGAACTCAAAAGAGTACCGCACAGCGCGGCACTCTTTTGAATGGTATTGGGTAACCTGCATATTCCCACTGGATCAGCCCCATCAGGGAAGCATATCTGTATCGCCGTAGGTAGCAGCCCACTTCTCTGCACGTTCGTCCATGATAGCCTGGCCTCCCGCATTCAGATAATCCTGGATCCCCTGATCCCATACTTTATCAAAGTCGGCTGCGGGAGCGATCACCGCATTGTCATATACAATATCTCTCTTCTCGGAGAGTACGGGACCCATACCTTCCTCGCTGGCAAGCGCACCAACATTTACATTCTTGCCCACTTTCATGTCAGTGTTGGCGATCTGGTCAGCCGCCTGAACGATCGCCGCGTCGATCCCTGCATAATTGTGTGCCCTGGACTTGACGGTCTTCTCTTCGTCAGCCAGTTTCAGGCCGTTACAGGTGATGGTATAGTCGATGTTCATACCGGAGTTCTGGATCGCATCACCGGTTGCCGCAATGGTCTCCACCGCTCCGTCTTCCAGTACATTATGTGTCACACCCTGGTCACCGATCTGCAGATACTCGATATGCTCAGGATCGCTGATCCAGTCAAGGTACAGCATACAGGCCAGAGGCTCGTCATTGGTGCTGGGGAAGAAAATCTTACGGTCGATCGGTCCGGGAACGAACTTGGTGTAATCACCGTTCTTATCCTCGAAGCAGTCAACTGCCACAAATGCGGCATTGTCGCCCACGATCCTCTGGAGGGAAGCGTTGATGCTGTCCTCTCCGTTACGGAAGGGATAATCCCAGTTATGGGTGAAGGCGCCTACATAGCCTGCCTTCATCATATCGTCCTCGGTTGTGTCGCCGCTGCCGTACAATGCGAAGTCCTTCCAGAGCAGATCCTCATTATACCATCTGTTCAGCAGTCTGATGGCTTCCTTGGTGCCTTCCTGGGTCAGCTTTCTGTCATCGAAACCATTGATATAGTACTCTCTGTCGGAAATCTCGGGATCTATAAAGGACTCGATCAGCGTGGCCGCTCTCCAGCCCACGTCATAGCTTACGGAATAAGGGATCATCTTGTCCGCATCGGCACCCAGCAAGGTGTCTGCATTGTCCCTGAATGCGATCAGCATGTCTTCAAATTCCTGCTTGGTGGTGGGAGCCTTCATATCCAGGGCATCCAGCCAGTCCTGACGGACGAAAGTGTTGATACGGTTGCTGACAGCCAGCTTTGCCTCGATCCCCCACACAGTGCCGGTCTCAGGATCCCTGTCCCAGTACAGGTTGGTCTCACCCAGCCAGTCCCAGAGGTTGGGAAGCTCATCCCTGTAGTCCTCAAGATACGGAGCCAGATCAAGAACCCCCCCATATTGGCATAAGTCTGGATCGTAGGGTAATCATATGTCACACAGATATCAGGAGCATCGCCTGCAGCCAGAAGGTTATTGATCTGTTCAACCTCCGTCCAGCGGGGAACCGATACGAATTCCACCTGTACGTTATGATCCTCCAGCATCCCCTTCTTGATATACTCGGTATACATGTTGTTCGTGGGATCGGAACCGCCGTCATTCTCACGGTTGTACACTTCTACGGTGATAGTCCTGGTCTCGGCAAACTTACCGTCAACCAGTTCACCGGATGCATTTCCCGCATCCGCCGCGGAAGATCCTGCCGCGGAGGAACCTCCGGACGCTGCCGGCGACTGATCCGTACCGGAATCGCCGCCGCACGCCGCCATGGACATTACCATAGCGCCTGCCAGTAAGATGGATAATACTTTCTTCTTCATTCTTTCATTACCTCCCTTAATAGTAAGTATGAATATTTGAATCAACGGGCCGTATCACCCACAGCCCGGTTCTTCCTGTCTTTTCTGTCCCGGAGGCTTATTCCTTTACCGCCCCGAGAGTCACGCCATGGATAAAGTACTTCTGCAGCCAGGGATAAATGCAGAGGATGGGCACCGTGGAAAACATGACGATGGCTGCCTTCAGGGACTCGGTCAGGCCCGGTGCGGAGAACCCTTCCTGAGTAGTCACCTCCACGGAATTGATATTGTTGAGAATGTTATACAAAAGCAGCTGCAAAGGATAATATTTGGGCTCGTTGATGTACATCAGCGCATCCGAGTAGCCGTTCCAGCGGCCTACCGCATAGAACAGGGCCAGAGTCGCCAGGACCGGTTTGGAGAGGGGCACATATATCTTCACAAGGATCGTGAAAAAGTTCGCCCCGTCTATCTCCGCGGACTCCCTTAAGCTCTCGGGTATGCCGTAGAAAAAGCTTCTCATGATGATCATATTGTAAACACTCAGGCAGCTGGGAATGATCAATACCAACGGGTTGTTCAGAAGCCCCAGCGGCTTCATCAGCAGGTAATTGGGGATCGTACCTGCATTAAAGAACATGGTGATCGTGATAAAGATATTGATGGCGGAACGGCCCTTCAAACCGCCGAATATCAGCGGATACGCGCAGAGCGTGGTCATGGCAAGGGATACCAGGGTACACACCAATGTCAGAAATACCGTCCAGAAAAATGCCCTGATGTACTTGGCGTCCGAAAGCACCGTGCTGTACGCCTCCAGATTCCATCCCTTGGGCCAGAGATATACTTCATGTCTGATCAGGGCGTCCGTGGAGCTCAGTGACCTTGCCAGCAGATTTACCATGGGAAGCAGGCACACCACACTCACCAGCAGACAGATCATCACGAACACCCAGTCTCCGATCTTACCGGATCTTGATTTGATTTTCATAAATTTATCCATTCCTTTCCCGCATGAACCTGCTCTGACACAGATTCCATACGAAGTTCGAGTCCGCCGTCGGCGGTACGACGATCCATGACACTTTTACCAGATACCGCGTTCACCCAGTTTCCTCGAGATCCAGTTGGCCATCAGCAGGAAGAACACGCCCACCACCGACTGGAACAGGCCTACCGCGGTGGTAAGGGAGAACTGCAGTCCCTTGATACCCACCTTATACACATAGGTGGAGATAACATTTGC